>CALCTI010000441.1 GCA_937894105.1 uncultured cyanobacterium | reverse complement strand
TCTACGGTGCGTTGTGAAAAGCAACACACCCTACCTCCTCAAATTCAGCAACGCCTATTAATTTAATTAGAATGCCCCTCAATAAACATTGATTGGGGGGCATCAAAGTATGGAATCCATACAGCAATGAAGGCTACAACAGTCCGCTACCTTGTTTTTGCTTAAAGGTTCGATGTGTCTTTGGCTTCAAACTTAGTTTCTTGCACCGCGCCTTTTTCTCCAAGGGGCTGTGGATTTTGACCGTTAAAGCTCAGGAGAACAGCACCAGCATTTCCCGATCGCACCAGCAGGGACTCATCAGCAGCCCAGCTTCGTTCGGTCCCCTCAGGTAACACCCCTTCAAAATCAGCCTGTCCGTCCACTACCACGCGTATCCAAGCACGGGAAGTTAGCTGTACGTTAACGTTAACCGTCTTCGAATTAGCTAAGACCACCTGGCGCTCCGGAAATTCCACCGTCGATAGCCAACCTTGGGCGACCAAACTCGGTGTGTTGTCTTCCCCTTGTCCTTCCTCTATTGCCTCATTTCCTACCTCTGTCTCGCCTCCGGCTTCCGTCCCACTATTTACTGAACTATCTGCCGAATTCTCGGAGCTGCCATTGGGTAAATCATTATCGGAGGCCCTATCTGCGGTACTTTCTTCCTGAGACGGCTCATCCTCTTCCGGGCTACTTTCCGGAGAGGGCGAGGCTGTCGCTTCAGCGGGGGTTGCCGTTGGCGTCGGACTTGGGGAGGTCGTGGGTGAAGGAGAAACCTCTGACGAGTCTGAAGTGCCACTGACAGGCACTGGAGACCGCTGTTCTCCAGATCGTTGCAGAACCAAGGATAATCCCCAAACAGCAGCAGCAATTAAAACAACGTAAATGCCGTAAAGATGGGACGGACGTAGTTGAGCAGTGGGCTGAAAGTCGGCGGTGGGGCGTGCCGAAGTTTTAACGATTGGCGACGTGGGAATTTGCCCGGATAGGGCTTTGCCGTCCAATCCTAGGACGTCTCCGTAGCGACTAACAAAACCACGAATATAAACTGGTTCGGGCAAAGCGGACCAATCCGCTTCTTCGATCGCCACCAAAATCCGTCGCTGCACTTTCGTCTTAGCAGCGATCGTCTCCAGGCTAATATCCTGTTGCTCCCGCTTGTGACGCAGCTCTGCGCCAATTACCTCAAGGGGATCTTGCGGGGAAGCATCAATATCGTGGTGGGAATCTTTGGTCACAGGCACCTAAAACTATTGCGCCGCATCCAGCGGCAAAGAACAGAGTAGAACAACATTGAGCAAACGGTCAAAAAGCGAACCTTAAAAGATTCTTTACTAGGCTCCGTCATCAACTAACTTTCAAAGTTTTGTACCTGAAGGTTCGTGATCCCTAGATTATTGTTTAGGCCGGGTGCAATATTCTTGATTTCACGGAGTTTCTGATGACGCGCCCTGGGAACTTTCCCAATCAGCTTTCTTTAGCTGGTTTTCTTAGGAACTTACGTCAAGCTAGCTCCCTTGCATCAACTCAGACCTAAGTCAACTTAGGACATCAATACAAAACTGCCAACCTTTAGGAAGATACTATGCCAATTTGTTCTTTTAGGAAATTAATTTCTCCACTGGACAAATGACGATATTCACCAGACCTTAGCGCAGAAGTTTCCGTTTCTAAATCCCCCTGGAGAGTGAGGGGGCCAATTGCTTCCCGGTGAAGGGAGCGCACCGGATGTCCCAAAAGTTCCGCCACCCGCCGAATTTGCCGATTTCGCCCCTCAATTAAAGTTACAGCCAGCTCGGTGGTGTTTTTTGAGGGGTGAGCACAAATTTCCACCTGAGCAGGCAGCGTCCGTCGATTGTCCAGCATTACCCCCTTGCGCCACTGCCCCAGAGCTTGAGAAGACGGGCGTCCCACCACCACCACCCGGTAATACTTAGACACGTGAAAGCGGGGATGGGTCAGGCGGTAGGTAAAGTCGCCGTCATTGGTGAGCAAGAGCGCTCCCGTCGAATTAAAATCTAGGCGTCCCACCGGATGCAATCCTAGATCGGTTTGCCACCGTCGCGGCAGTAAATCAAGAATGACCGGGCGCTGGCGATCATCTGTACAGGCGCAGAGCACTCCTCGCGGCTTGTTAATTAAGAGGTAAGTGTCCCTTGGACGCGCCGATTGCCTTAAGGGCTCACCATCCACAGCCACCAAATCTTGCTTGGGATCAGCCCCATCCCCCACCTTAGCTCGCTGCCCATTAACGGTAACTCGCCCTTCTCGAATGAGCCCTTCAGACCGACGGCGGGACGCAATCCCCCATTGGGATAGTAACTTTTGTAGACGCACCTTTGAGGGAGCTGAGGAGGAATTAGACGGAGAAGACGAGTTTGACGCCATTAAAACTACCTTTACGCCAGACAATTATCGCCGATACTTCTGAGTATTTCCGTGATTTTTATTGCTGATTTTTTTGATTTTTTTATTGCTGAATAGTGCGACTGACTAAAGCAAGTGGGCAGCCTCTTGATCCAATAGCAGTAATCCCCGGGACATTGACTATTTACCGGTCCCTGAAGCATTTCCTGCACAATACTTGCCTTGCTGCGACCGATCGCCAAACATAAAATCTGTCGGGCACTGGCGATCGCCGGCAATGTCAGGGTTATCGCATACTGGGGCACCCCACGCACCTGGGAAAACGCCCCTCGCTCCACCTGCTGTCGCCGGGTCAATTCCGCCAGTCGCACTACCTTGACCCGCCGCGAATCCTCTAAGGACGCTAGACCTGGCTCATTAAACGCCAGGTGCCCGTTGTCACCAATACCTAAGCAGCATAAATCCACCGTTTCCGGCAGCAACGCCCCATAGCGATCACACTCAGAAATGGGCTCAGCAATGTCCCCCTGTAAATAGTGAAACGCCTGGGGTTGTACCAGGGTCTCGATGCGATCGCGCAAGTACCGCTGAAAACTCGCCGGATGGTCGCCCCCCAGCCCTAAATATTCATCGAGGTGAAACAGGGCGATCGCATTCCAGGGAATCGCCGAATCTGCCGCCAGCAACTTTAAAAACGCCAGCTGGGTATTACCCGTGGCCAAAATAGCGCTAGCAGTGTTCCGCTCCTTAACGGCAGACTTTAGGGCGATCGCTGCCACTTGAGCCGCCCGTTTCGCCACTGCGTCCCAATCTTCTAAAACAACCACTTGAAGCTGGTCAAAAGTTAGGGTCTGGGGCGAATTAAGGGGCTGGGGCGATCGCGACGGTGCGGTTCTAGTGGTGCCCATGGTGATGGTGCTCATGGGAGCCGTGGTGGTGCTGCTTCCCGTGATTGTGCCCATGATCATGCTCGTGGCTGTGACCATCGCCACCATGGGAATGGGGCGTGTAAACCACCGTTGTTTGATAGGTTTCGTGGTCCACTAAATTAGCCGTTGTTGGCTGGGGATTTAGCAGCGCTTCAATCTGCTCATTAGCCCAGTTCGCCGCCATTTTCAAAAAGGCGGGATGGTCATTAGGGCAGGGCAACTGTCGGTAGGTAATGGCCGGATGTTTCTTTCGCACAGACTCAATAATGTGCGCCACATCCAAAAGGGCTTCGCGGTTTTCCGTCACAAATCCAATGGGCATCATGACAATCGCCGTCGCCCCCAAATCAATTAGATTTTTGGCAGCTAACTCCGCATGGGGCTGGGTCCAATCAATCAGGGGCGTATCGTGATTGAGCCACCCTACAGAAATTAAGGGGAAACGGTTGATTAACTGAACGCGAACCGCCTCATAAAGGGCTTCACTTTCCGTAATTCCCGACGTAAATCCCTTCGCCTTATGGGGGCAGCCGTGGTTCATTAAAACGATGCCAATTTGCGATGGCAGATGGGCTACGGCTAGGTCATTTTGAATGGTTTGCTCTACGTAATCGGCCAAAAACTGTACGTAGTCCGGCTCGTTATAAAACGATGGAATATATCGAGTTCCTTGGGGCCACTGCAATGCTAAAGGCTTAGGAGACGCTGGGGTAGCATCGTTATTTTCATTGCCAAGGTCGCCGGAACTATTAACGGGATCACTTTCAGTGATTTCCGAATTTTCCCACCGTTCTCGAGCGATCGCCCCCAGAGCCCCGTTAACCTGCTCCAAAGCAATACCGCTGGTAAAAATCGAATCCACCACCAGCAAAGGATAAATCAATAGCTGATTAAACCCTTCTTGATGAATTTGCTTTAAAACTTGGTCCGGCAAAAAAGGAGCGCAAAAGTTAAATGCTTTGAAAACCTTGACGCGATCGCCCCATTTTTCTTGCAAATGGGTTTCGATCCCCGCCCGCTGATTTTCAAAAATCTGATTGTGGGGAGAAATGAAATTACCGTGCTGATGCCCCCATTCGTGTAGATCAAACAGCGCCAGAATTTTAGCGAGGGGCGGATAAATCCAAGTAGGAACCGGAGCAAACTTGGCGGTCAAAAGCTGTAGCGCTTGTTCGTTGTAATTGGCAAAATCTTCGTAGCTTTCTACTTCTCCATAGCCCATTAGCAAAACCGCAACGCGATCGCTAGAGACGGCATGATTATGGTTTTGATGCTCTGATGCAGTAACAACCATTATGTTTTAGCGTCCTAAAATCCTATATTACAAAGAACTTAATAAAGAGCTTAAATCTGGCCACTTGGTGTCATTCACCATTTAACTGCTGATAGTTACTGAAGATAACGTTCTCAGGTCAACAGTTAATTTACCCGCCTAAATCAAGAGCGTGCCGTCAATTAAACTTCAGAAGCCTTACGCAGTGGAAACTAAACGCCCTAAAAATAAAAAATATTAGGGACTGAAACCCTTGCGGCTATTAAGTTTGATATTTAATTGACGGCATCCCCTAATTAGCTTTAGGGATCAGACTTAGACTCTGGACTATTAAATCCTGGACTTAGCTTAGACAAGTTAACGATTGAGAGAGTGCCCAATCATCAATTCTTTTGGAAACGTGACCTGTAGCAACATCTTTATTTACCTTTGCCCGGGGTACCATTCACCCCAGCTAACGGAAAAGTTTGTTAACGCAGTTTGGGCTGAACCCCCGAATAATTTAATTATTTTTCCTAGCGATCGCCTCCCCCCCTACAGTCCGGAAGCAGTGCTTCAATATTTGCGCCAAGGGATCGCCCAAAAAAGCCCATCGAAGCAGCCCATTTCAACCCTTTGGATTTGCTTTAGCGCCGGTGTGGTTGGCGGAATTTTAGCGGCGCGGCGGTGGCACCGCGATGGCAAAGGCAGCATCGCTGATCAACAGGTCAATGCTTCCGCAGCTCAGCGAGAGGCCAATCCCTGTCAAGTTAGTCAATTTATCGCCATTGATGGCTGGGGCGTTCCCTTGGGGGGCGCTTTTCCCCTTTATCGTATGTCCCACGATCTGTGCACCCATCGCAGTCACGCATTAATGGGCGATCGCCCCGTTGCCAGCTTTATTGCCCACCCTGCGGTGGATCACCTACAGCTATGGCGATCGCCCAACACAGTTACCGGATATATTTCAAAATCATCGCCGCCCGACTCCCCACCCATAACCGCCGCCCACTGCATCAAATCGTGGATTGAGAGCGAAACGTAAAAACCACGGCACTTATACCAATGCTTTCAATCCAATGCTTTCAAATTGAGAGAGACTGGCCCCCAGCAAAACAAGCTTTCAAGGGTATTAAGTGTTGCCTTATCGTTGCTTCATTCGTTAACGGAATAGCCAGCGATCGCAGAACTTGTCGTTCGCAAAGCGTTGAATAGTGCGGCTCTGGCTTTAGCAATACCCTTCACGGTGTCTTAGCTTTTCTTGAACCAACCACCACAATCATAAAAACGACGCGACAAGCAGAAACGGCAGCGAGCAACCAGACAAGGGAAACTCACAGAAGCTAACCAACGCCAAAACTTGATGCCGACTCTGATAAGGTCACTGAACTCATCACCGCCTGATCCGCCATCGCCTGGTTGGCCCAGCGACGTTTACGGCTGGACGATGGGCGATAGCTCGCCACAATTCGCGCAATCTCCATCAAATCGCCACAGTGGTACTGGTAATGAGACAGCAACTCCTCAGACCATCCCAAATCCGTTTGATAGTGCTCTTCCACAGACCCCAGTATCTTGCGATATTTAATCTCTAAAAGCGACTTAATTTCCTTTGCCTTCAGAGCACTACGCACTTCTAGCCGAACCATTAACCCACCGCTGTCTAACTTCTCAAACGCTTTCAGCTCAGTTTCAACGCGATCTAGCTCCTCTGACAGGGACTTCAACACCTGGAGAAACGCCAGCCAATTAATACCATTCTCAAATACCATCTCAATGGTTTCAGCCCCTTCCCTGACCGCCGCCGCAAATTGCCCCGGCTCAAACTGTCCTTTGCCGTGGGGATAGCGTCCTTGAAACCCTGACTCTAAATAAACATAGTCACACTCGATCAAACTTAAATCCGCTACGTCATCTAGCACCCAGTTGTAAACACAAGCCCCCGTCACCTGAGCCCCATCAAAAATTGCCCCTCGAAGCTGAGTTTCCTCCAAATTGACCCCAGTGCAATTGACCCCAGCTAAACGAGCCTTGCTTAAATTACTACGGCTTAAGTCAGCCCTTGCCAAGACACTGTTGGAAAAGTCCACTTGCCAAAAATCAGCACCGATCGCCACTCCCCCCGCCATATTGACCCGGCATAGCTTAGCGTCATTAAAATTCGTTTCCAGCGCCTTAACATGCATTAGGTCAGCATCACTGAAGTCCGCATCCATAAAGCTAGAGCGACTTAGCTTAGCGTCTCGCAAAATTGCATGATGCAACTGACTGCCAACCCCCTCACACTCAATGCATTTAGCCCTGGTTAAATCCGCATGGCTAAGATCCGTTTCTACCAGCTTTGCCCAAATTAAGTCTGCGTCTTTTAGAGTTGCCCGCGCCAGCGTTGCGCCATTTAGAATGCATTGTCCCAGGTCTGCCCCAGAAAAATTTGCCTCGGTTAAATTTGCGCCCGTTAAGTCCGTTCTTGTCAACTTAGCGCGACTAAAATCAATTCCCTTAAGGTCCATTGCGCTTAGATCCAGCCCACTTAAATCAGGGCGCGCTTGGGGATTTTCCTTGCGCCACTGGTTCCAAGCTTCTGTTCCCTGCTGAATCCGCGCGAAATTTTCATTGCTAGAGCGCCACTCTTGACAGGCACCAGCAATTTTCTGGATAAGAGCAGTACGAACAATTTCTGTCACAACCTGAGTCCTCTATATAGAGATAAGCATCCCCGATATTTGGTCTTGAGTCTCTCTAGGACGTTCCTAAATATCACCCTTGTCCGATTATGCAGCAACCGTTTCCGGCGTCTGAAGCTTCGCAACGCGCCTCGCCATTTTTTCCAGGAAAAATGCTAGCGATCGCCATCAGCATTGGTGTGATGTGCTGGTACAGGTGTGGGGAAGAACCTGATTTTCTTAGGAATTTAGTATAAAAGATCGTCCGAGATGACAGATAGATGCTTTAAAGCGTGTCATGAATTAAATACCAGAAGCCTGAAGCAACAAAGAGTACACGCTCTTTTAAATCAAAAGTGCTAGGAGCTGAAATCCTCGCGACTACTGAACCTGAAATTTAATTGATGACAACCCCCTAGTTCACTCCATAGTTCTAAGGAGTGTCGCTGCCTAGACATCTTGCAACATCCAGATCCTGGAATACATTTCTTAGTTAAGTTTAATACACACATAGGAGTCAAGAAATAAATAGGCTGACGGCTTGAGACTTGAGCTGCCGTAATGAAGCTTTAAGAAGCCCTAAATACAAACACTGGGGCACCTCTGAATTCTCTTACCTCTCGACAGAATGGGAGCTAGGAGCTGTCATCAATTGAATCCCTAAGTCAAGAGTAGTGAGGGTTTCAGCCCCTAGCTTTGTTTGTTTTTAAAGGGCGCGTACTCCCCACTGCATAAGGCTTCTGGAGATTAATTGATGACACGCCCTAGACAAAAACCTCAGAAGTCTAAAAGCCAGGACTTACGCAAAGCCTTTGGCTGCCCTCTAGAGGGTGACTGACCGTTATGACCCGAAAGACTGGTAATAGTTGACTAACGGCGCAGCGTTGAGACATCGATAAACTTCCGTCAGATCCTTAGCACTGCCCACATTGCCGGGAAAAGTGACGATGGGAAGATGAGGATATTGAGGGTGATCTTGCGGAGTGGTGATTAGGGAGACGCCGGGGATAATTTGCCCCAGCAGGCGAACGGCGGTGAGGTTAAGGCTTTGGCTGAGGATATTGTTAGTGGTGATGCCGCCTTTAGCAATCAGATAGCTCGTTGAATGGGGAAGGGTGCAGATAAGGTGGGTAATGAGCTGGGTAATGAGCTGGGTGGTTAAGGGGGGATCGGCGCGGTAGGAAGTACGGCTGGTGTATACAACGGGGGTTTGATTTTGGTGCCAGTGGTAATGAAGTTGGGTTTGCAGAGTCTGGGCGTGGTGAAACCAGGTGGACTCGGTGAGCTGGGAAACGGGAATTTCTAAGGCGATCGCCCCCGGTTGCTGTAATAAATGCTGAAGCTGCTGGGGGGTTTTTTCCACTTAGGAGCCGACGATGACCACCCCTGGGGAGTCACTGCGGCGATAATATGCCATGTTTTCAGGGGCGATTTCCTGGGGGGGAAGGTTAGCCAGGCTGGTGAGCAGGCTAGCGGCGCTGCGAAATAGGTAGCGTTTGGGGGCAATCTCTGGGGTGGTTCCCTGGATTTCCCTGAGGGCAGCGGCAAAATTGTTGAGGTCCTGCGGGGTTTCACCATCGACGGTTACAGGCTGGTTGTTCTGGTAGCTAACTAGGCGTTGAATTAATTGGATACGATCGCCCCGTAAATCTTCAATCTCAAGGCGATCCACCTGGCTAGCAAGAATTTTGCCCTGGGTTTTCTCCTGGATGTATTGGGGTAAAAAACTATGGCTAAACGGAAAAGCCGGATCACGCGCAAATTCCGTTTTATGGACAGGAGTCGCTACCGTTTGCCCCTGCTCAGTGGTGATTACAAAGTGGGTGCTATTTTTGGTAATTCGCCCCCCTTCAAGAAAAGCTGGCACTAGAAATAGCGCATCAAAGGGGCCTAGCTCCTCGTTGATGGCGTTTGGTTCTAAGGGATAGTGACCGCGCAAGGTGGAATCGGAGCGACTAACAATTAGTACCCCTGGCGAAACAACTGGATCCCCAAGGTGATTTAAAGCTTGTTTTAGGGTGCGGCAAACATTGCGGGTAACGGCTTCGGCCTCGGCGGGGGGGAGCGATCGCGTGTTGGTCAAAATAAAAAAGATTGGCGATGGATCTCGCAACGCCATGACCAAGGTTTCCACATCCCAGCGCAGCAACAGTAGACAACTGTGCACCGTTTGGGAACCGGTAGGGTCATCGTCAAAAACAACGATTTTGAAGGTGGAAGCGGTGGAAGCGGTCACGGTAACAATCAAAAATGGGCAAGACGTTGGAAAAATCAGTTCGCAAATTTAATGGAAAAACTAGACCGATAAATTGTCAAGCAAATTATCGGCAAATCGATAAGTAAAGTCGCAAAAACGTCATAAATAACTGAAGAATATATGTGGTCTCTTTTATTTTTTATTCCTATTAATTACCGTTAGTTATGGTTATAAACGGTCAATATCCCATTAATAATTAAGACTCCTATTATTCAAACCAGTCCCATAAAAAGCTCTAATCCCTAGCCTTGAATCCCTATGTAACAATGAGTGAAGTGGCCACCAGTCATTGCTTTGGGAAACTCATTCCTTTGAGAAATATAAAAGCTTTAGAAAGTTGCTGTGGCACTAGCTGTATTGGTTGCTTAGTAGGTAGGAGGTTTGATTATGGTTATGACTACGGATCGGCAGGTTGCTGTGGCACCGCGTTTGACCATGCAAACGATGGACATTGCCGAAAATACAACCGCCGTGCGATCGCTCGATTGGGATCGAGAACGCTTCGACATTGAATTTGGGCTGCAAAACGGCACCACCTACAACTCCTACGTAATTAAAGGCGACAAAATCGCCCTGGTGGAAACAACCCATCCAAAATTTAAGCAACTTTATTTAGAAATTTTGGCGGGCATAGTAGACCCGGCAGCCATTGACTATATTATTTTGAGCCACACGGAACCGGACCACAGCGGCTTGGTAAAAACCCTGTTGGAATTGGCTCCCAATGCCACCGTTGTGGCGTCTCGCATTGCACTGCAATTTTTAGATAATTTAATTCATTGCCCCTACAACAAAATGCCTGTGAAGGGGGGCATGACCTTGGATTTGGGGCAGGGACATGTGCTGGAGTTTATTAACGCTCCCAATTTGCACTGGCCTGACACCATGTTTACCTATGATCCCAAAACTGAGGTGCTTTATACCTGCGATGCCTTTGGGATGCACTATTGCAGCAACGAGGTATTTGATGAGGATTTGAGCAAGCTGGATGCGGATTTCCGGTTTTATTACGAGTGTTTGATGGCTCCTAATGCGCGATCAGTGCTGACGGCTTTGGGACGGATGGATAAGCTGACTAGCTATGAAACCTTAGCGGTGGGTCACGGTCCAGTGCTGCGGTTTAACGTGGAAGAGCTGATTCGTCGCTATCGGGAGTGGAGCCAGAAACGGGCTAGCGCTGAAACGTTGGCGGTGATTTTCTATTGCTCTAATTATGGATATGCCACTCGTATGAGTCAGGCGATCGCCCACGGTATTGCCAAAAACGCCAGCGTTGCGGTGGGGATGGAGGACTTGAGTGTGGCTGATCCCCAGGAAGTGAACGAGATGGTGAGTAGGGCGTCGGCGTTGGTGGTGGGCACCTACGACCAAAATGACGAGCAGGTGGATGCGGCAATCAGCACAATTTTGTCGGCGGCAAAGGGCAGTGGCAAAAAGCGCCAATCCATTGGAGTATTTGAGTCCTATGGTGGAAACGACGAGCCCAGCTACACTCTGCAAAATAAGTTTTTGGACCTGGGTTTGAAGCGAGCCTTTCAGGTAATCCGAGTGATGGATACCCCCAGTGAGCCGGTGTACCAAACCTGTGAGGAGGCGGGAACGGATTTGGGCCAGGCGTTGACCCGTAAGGAAAAGACCAAGCAGATCAAGGCTTTGGACGGCAATCTGGATCAGGCGATGGGACGCCTTAGCGGTGGACTCTATATTATTACTGCCCAGAAAGGAGACGTCAGCGGGGCCATGTTGGCCGCTTGGGTGGCTCAGGCGAGTTTCGAGCCCCTGGGTTTGTCCATTGCAGTGG
>CALCTI010000440.1 GCA_937894105.1 uncultured cyanobacterium | reverse complement strand
AGGGTCCCTTTTAATCCCATACTTAGGGCCAATCGCCGCACATAAAACGGCGAAAAATCCTCTTCTACTAGCACATGCGCCACCTGGTCCGGCGAAAAATCCGCGTCCATTCCCCCAGCGGCGGCCCCCAACAACAGCGGTCGCCGAGCATTATGGTCAAGAATAACTGCCAGATATAGCTCTCGCTGCACTTTGTAGTGGGCCTCCGCCAACAACACTTTGGGGCACTGCCCGTGAATGGGAAGCCGAAAAATACTTTGGGCGGCCGCCACCGCATCAACGGTATTGGTTGCCATACGAACGCCGCCGGATCTCCCTCGCCCCTGGGCCCGCACCTGAGATTTCAACATTACGGGGTAGGGAATTTTAAGATGACGAATATCACTAACGGACGCAATTCGCTGGGACGGCAAAATTGGAATGCCATTCTCTGCAAATAGAACCTTAGCTTGATATTCCAGGAGATCCATAGGGGCACCTGAAGGGTAGATTCTTGAAAAGTAGCGCTTTATAAACCGCTATCTATCTTATCAATCCTGCCCAAGGCTAACCGTGATTTTAAACACCGCCGCCGTTTATTTAATGGGCGCTTATTTTTGTTAATGGACGCTTATTGTTATTGCTGGTTACTTATTTTGCACCTATTTCCATAAATCCCCAGCGTCTGTCTCTGGCAAATCCCAAGGCGATCGCCCCTCACCTGGAAGATTATCGTCCCTGCCATCTAATGAATCCCTATCCAATAAGGGGGCATTTAAACCAACCTCTTCTACGCTGTTTGCTCCGCTAGCGTCAGCCTCCAATAGCTCAACAGCGCTGCCTGTTTCTTTGCCATTTCCATTGTCCTGAGCCGTTTCACACGCTACTGCCGAAACCGGTACCACCGCGTAAGGGAGCTTCGACCCCTGTAAACCCCGCTCAATATGGGTACCAGACTGGGGCGTAATTAAAAATAAGGGGTAGCGTTGCTCAGCGCTTTCGCTCATAATGTGGCGGTACTGATCCGGCATAATCCATTGGTACTCCCGGTCTAGCAACACCTGTGTTTGTCGCCACCGACTGAGCAAACCGTAAAAGCCTTCCTCCGGTCGATGAATAATGACAAAAATCTCTACCCCGGTTTTAACCTGCCACTCTGGATCACACATTAATAGGGCCAAATCACAGGGGAGTTGAATAGGCAATCGCTTTTGCTCTCCCTCTAATCCTTGGGCCACCGCCGTCGCTGCCTCGTCTTCCGCCCATCGATTCCGCTGGCGATCGCGAATCACCGACAGGGCACTGCTCGCTAAAAGCTGAGTTTCCACCCGCACCAGGGGCAAGGCGATCGTCAAAATACTTTCCAGGGGACGACGCATACTGGGCAGCATTTCCAAATAAGGACGATGCTCCCTCAACAGCTCAATCGCCTTACCTGGATTGCTGTAATCGGCCAACAAACCCTCATAATCCTGCTGCGTAATCCCCATCGGGTCCACCCCATCCCCAGCTTTGATAGTCCTACCCAATTTCGTCCATGATGGCGAACATGGGCAAATACATGGACAGCAAAATCGCTCCAACCATACCCCCGATAACCACAATCATCAGCGGCTCCAACATACTGGTCAAACCCTTTACGGCCTGCTCTACCTCGTCTTCGTAAAAATCCGCTACCTTCATCAGCATTTTATCGATTTCACCGGTTTCTTCACCGATGCTCATCATTTGAATTGCCATGGGCGGAAATACTTTGAAGCGGTCGATCGCCATACTAATCATGCCGCCCCCTTGAATTTCCGTAATGGATGAGGCGATCGCATTAGACACCACCTGATTATCAGCAACGTCCTTACAAATCTCCAGCGCCGTCAAAATCGGCACCCCCGAACGAGTCAACGTACCGAAAATCCGGCAGAAACTCGCCACCGACGTTTTCTGAATCAAATCGCCAAAAATCGGCACCTGCAAGAAAATTTTGTCCATGGCTAGCTTCCCGGCAGGAGTTTTATACCACTGGTCATAAACAATCTTGCCTACCACCAAACCAATCACCAAAATCACCACGCCAAAATTTTGCCGCTGTTTAGGATCGTCCGCTGGGAATGTGGGACCCCGTAAAAACTCACTGATGTTAATCATGAACTGGGTAAACGCCGGCAGCTCTCCGCCCACCTTCTCAAAAATCCCCGTAAACGTGGGCAGCAGGAAAATCGTCATTCCTAAGAAAATCACCACCGCCAAAGTACCCACCGTGGTGGGATAGGACATTGCCGACTTAATTTGGTTCTGCAATCGCGCCGAATTTTCCAACAGGGTCGCCAGGCGGTTTAGCACCTCGTCCAGCACACCACCAATTTCCCCCGACTCCACCATGGAGCAGTACAGCTTGCTGAAAATGTCACTGTGGCGACGCATGGACACCGACAGGCTTTCCCCTTCTTGCACGTCCGCGTTGATCTTCACCAACGCCTTTTTCAGTTTGGGGTTGCCACACTGATCGCTCAAAATATCCAAGCATTTCACCATCGCAATTCCGGCGTTAAACATCGCCGCAAACTGCCGGGAAAAGACCGCCATATCTTTAACGGTGACCGTGGACAGCATGGATTCTAAATCCAAGGACAGGCCCGACTTTTGCTCGGTCAGGTCCTTAATTTGAGCTTGGGAAAAGCCCATATTAATGAGCTTGTTTCGCGCCCCGTTTAGGGTCTCCGCATCGAAGATTTCCCGACGGTCTTTACCGTCTGGTCCCATTACAATGGCGCGAAACTTAGGCATGACTGGCGATCCTTCTAGGCTGCTACTACATCTTACTCAGTGAAATTAGCTCAGTGAAGACAGAGAGTCTCATAATCCTGTCTCCACTGAGAATCAAAGGGTCTTACCGCCGGGTAAAACTAGCGCTTGGCGCCCTTGGGACTGCCCCCTACCAGGCGAATCAGCTCATCGGGCTTTGAAGATTTTGCCAAAGCGTCTTCATAGGTGATTTTTCCTGCCTGGTAAAGCTTCGCCAAGCCCCCTTCCATGGTTTGCATGCCCATACGTCCGCCCATTTGAATGGAGGAGTAAATTTGAGCGGTCTTACCTTCGCGAATCAGGTTGGCGATCGCTGGCGTATTTAGCATAATTTCCTGACAGGCACAGCGCCCACCCCCCACTTTTTTCAGTAGGTTTTGACTACACACCCCCACCAACGAATTGGACAACTGGGCCCGCACCTGAGGCTGTTGAATCGGTGGAAATACGTCCAGCAGACGGTCAACGGTCCCTGCGGCGGAACTGGTGTGCAGGGTTCCAAACACCAAGTGTCCCGTTTCTGCCGCCGTAATGGCTAGGGAAATCGTGTCTAAGTCCCGAAGCTCACCTACCAGAATAATGTCCGGATCTTCACGCAGCGCAGCCCTTAGGGCGTTAGCAAAGGTCTTGGTATCCTCCCCTCGCTGGCGCTGGTGAAACAAGCTCTTACCATTGGGATAGACGTACTCAATGGGGTCTTCAACGGTCAGAATATGTTCCGCTCGCGTCTGGTTAATCCAGTCTAAAATTGCCGCCAAAGTGGTGGTCTTACCGGATCCCGTTTGTCCCGTCACCAGCATCATGCCCCGAGGACGCTCTGCCATTTCCTTGAGCACGTCTGGCAGACCTAGCTTGTCAAAATTGGGAATCGTTGACGCTAGCGCTCGCAAACAGGCAGCCCAACAGCCTCGCTCCCGATATACGTTCACGCGAAAACGAGCCAATCCCTTTACGCCGTAAGCGCAATCCAATTCCCAGGTCTGCTCTAGATCCTTACGCTGATTGTTATTCAACATGCTGAAAATCAGCTTTTGACAATCTTGAGGGTCCAGCACTTCGCCAAACTGGGGCTGGGGCGTTAAACGTCCATTGACGCGAAAGTAAATGGGCGCTCCCGCTTGAACATGCAGGTCCGATCCGCCCTGTTCAACCAGCGACTCCATGACGTCTTCGATCATGTAATCCAGTGGCATATGCAATCTCCTTATCGATGCTGAAACTACAAAAGCGATAAAGCTCGAGGGCGGATCTGATACTGGATAGTTGGATTGTCGGTTGGTCTATCACCCAGAGCCACTTCCCAAAAATCCTCTATGGCTACTATACCCAGCCCCATTTTAGAAGCTGTCACCGATGAACTCCAGGGGTAGGAGCTTAAAATTTATTAACCTTTAAAGCGGCTCATCTTTAGAGCCAATCACCTGTAAACCGGTTCAACTTTCAGCGCTAATCCTCAAATCGCGGCGTCAAGCAGTAAGGACAGCTCATCCACTCTGGCTCCAATTCGGCGGCGCAAGAGCGGCAGGTCAAAGAACTCTTGCGCTTGGCTTTTAGCTCTGCCTCCAAGCCAGAGTCGGTAAAAGTAACTCGCTCCACCTCCTCGAGAGTGGTCAACCCCTGGCGCACCAGGTCTAAGCTATAGGCCAATAGGGTCATCATGCCCTCTTCTACGGCCGCTTCTTTAATGCGTTCTGTGGGGGCCCCCTCCGTTACAAGCGCCTGCAGATTCTCCGAAATTTGCAGCACCTCGTACACTCCGCAGCGCCCTTTGTAGCCAACGCCGCCACACTTGGTACAGGCCCTGCCACTATCCACCATCGCCTTACGCTCCTCAGGCGGCACCGTTGCAGCGCGATACAACGTTAGCTCCTCACCACTGCCGCTCATACCGAACCTCGACAGCTCTTCTGAAGTAGGGGTATAGGGTTCAGCACATTCACTACAAACCCGTCGCATCAAACGCTGGGCCACCACTCCTAACAAAGCACCCGCCACCATGAAGGGCTCTACCCCCATTTCGTCCAGACGGGCGATCGCCCCCGCCGCGTCATTGGTATGCAAAGTGGTCAACACCAAGTGCCCTGTTAATGCTGCCTCAATCGCCGTTTTTGCCGTCTCTTTATCTCGCGTCTCTCCCACCAGAATTACATCAGGATCCTGTCGCAAAAATGCCCGCAAAATTGCCGAGAAATTTAAATTTTTCTCCCGGATCACCTGCACCTGAGTAATGCCCGGCAATGCATACTCAATGGGATCTTCAGCGGTACTGATATTAATGCCCGGATCATTACGCTCCGCTAGCACCGAATACAACGTGGTGGACTTACCCGACCCCGTCGGTCCCGTCACCAAAATCAGCCCAAAGGGACGCCCCGCCATTTCCCGCACAATTTCCAAGGTCTCCGGGCGGCCAATCAGCTTATCCAGACCTAGCTGGGTGGATGAGTTGTCCAAAATCCGCAGCACGATTTTTTCACCGTAGCGGCTGGGCAAACTATTGACTCGGAAATCCACCTTACGCCCTTCAAAAACTCGCCGAATTCGACCATCTTGGGCATTACGTCGCTCAGCAATATCTAAGTTGGCAATAATTTTGAAACGAGAGGTCACCGCTGGCACCACCTTTTTCGGGAGCCGGAACACCTCCTGTAGCACCCCGTCCTTGCGGAAGCGAATCCGCATATCCTCTTCCTGGGGCTCCACATGAATATCCGATACCCCCTCCTGGAGGGCCTTAATCAGCACCTTGTTAACCAGATTAATAATGGGTCCCGCTTCGGCGTCGTCCATGGAGGACGCCAAGTCGTCGCTGTCGGTACTGTCATCCACCTCCTCCATATCGATCGCTTCCAAGCCTTCCAAATCAGACTCGGAAAAACTAACGGCGGCGGACTGACGGATGGTGTCGTTAGATGTTTTGCTAGCAGCGTCGTCAAGGTACTGAGAAATAATCGACTGGTAGTCCCCCTGGGCGATCACTCGGCGGGTAATGGTTAACCCCTGGGGACGCAAAACCCGGTCCAAATCATCCTGGGCATCCAAATTATCCGGATCGACCATCGCCACAACGGCCCTAGGAGGATCCCCATCCCGCCCCACGGGAATAAGCTGATATCGACGGCATACGTCAACGGGGATGAGGTTTTCAATATTGTGCTCCAGTTGGCTGGCAGAGATGGGATCCACTTCCGGATCGATCGCCTCAACGCCATACAGTAGCTTTAGCTCAAATAATTGCTGCTTTTTATATTGCCGCAACAGCTCCGGGGGCAGTTCTTTCCCGGCCATCGCCGTTAATACGTCAACCAGCGATCGCCCTGACTTTCGACTTTCCGCCAAAGCCCGACTCATTTGCTCGCGATCAACAAACCCCGACTGAACCAGCTTATTTCCGAAGGGTGAAAAATTATTCTGGACCGTCAAAGCGCGACGATTGGCAGCGTTGGTCATAGCCTTAGATAGATTCCCGAGATAGGTCCCGTAAACTGAATTGAAATAAGCTAAGCGCGTCGTTGAGAGGCACTAAGACAACTGGAGCAAGTGGAGCGAAAAGACAGCATAGATAATGTGCTCACCAGTGTCAGTGTGCCCACCGGTGCCCATGAAAATTAAAAGTCTCCCGAATCGCTTTTGTCCAACCTGCACAGGCAGGTTCTCAGAGCCCAATAAACGCCTTATGGAACAGGCCTAGCATTATTTCCGTAGTTCAGCCCTGTCTAGGTATCCAGGATAACCACTAACCTTGATGATCAGCTAGGGAAATTTTTTATTTAGCAATTCATCGACGATTTATAACTGGGTGCTGTCATTAATGAACGTTAAAACTCAATAAATTCAAGGGTTTCAGCCCCTAGCATTCTTTATTTCAAAGGGGATGTACGCCCTATGGCATCAGGCGTGTGGAGTTCAACTAACCACACACCCTAACAACGCAGCGATCGCGACCTTGTTGATTTATTGATTGTTGTTATTGATTATTTTGCGGTCAGAAAAATCTTGCCTTCAATAAGGATCTGGCTGTCGAGTTTTAACGCTGGATTGCCTCGTAATGGCACGTCGTTTTTTGCCCCGTGCCTTATGAGCTATGCATGCCCTAGCACAAGACCTGGTGCTAGGGCAGGGGAGTCACTGTCATCCACCACTTGAGAGATGTGTTGATCAATAACAGTTTGCAGTTTTTGGGTGGTTAACGGTTTCGAGACAAAGCCTGAGGCTTTGACAATTTTTGAGCGGACGCGATCGCCTAAGCCCCCCTGCCCCGTCAACATCACAATGGGCACCGCGCTTAAATTTTTAACCCGCCTTAGCTGGGCACATAGCTCGTGCCCGTTCACAATAGGCATCACCACGTCCAGCAAAATTAAATCGGGCTGATGTTCTAAGGCCATAGGCAGCGCTTTAAGGGGATCATTACAAACCACAGCCTTTAGCCCCTTTAATTGACACTGTTGCTTCACCAGCTCCGCACTTTGGATACTGTCGTCAACACACAGAACCGTTGCCACCCGTGCTTTGGATTCAGTCGCCTTAAGATTACTTAGCTGGCGATCGCCCAAATGACGAAACGTCAAAATCTCTTGCTGTACAAAATGCTGCAGCAAACGCACCGCCACCGTGGGCGATTCAGAAAAATGGTGTAATAAATCCCAAAAATTACGTTGCCCGCTAAACAATTTACGCATACTTAACAGAGTTGAACCCTGCCCCGATGCAGCCTCAAATTTCTCCTTATTAAGTACCAGGGCATCATAGGAGCGCTCAGCAGGTAGTCCTACAGCACTCCACTCTTTCTGTAGCTGAAGGGTTTCATTTAATGCCTCTCTAAAGACATTGTGCGGTATCGTTAAAAGTCCATCACCAACTCCTTCTGCCCCAGACAGATCCCGTTCAGCTCGCCAATGCCGAAACATCTGTTCAGTACTTCCAATGGCAAACAAAGCCTCCACCGCTGCTCGTGTAAAAACCCCAAACGCCTCCTCGAGCGCTAGATTTCCTTCTGAAATCTGCCGACTCAAATTTTGACTTTCCCACAGATTTTTATTTGCAAGCTTTTCGGGCACCTGCTCACGATGTTGCTGGGACATTATTCCTTTGGTTACTCTCAGCCAACGGCGAATCCGATGGTCACGATCATCGGTCAGCCACAATAGCTGACCTCGATAAAAGAAAAGGATCACGCGCACCCGTTTGGTAGAACAAATAAGCCGTCCCGTTGCCCGCTGCTCGTGAACCTTGCGAACAATGGCAAATAGTTTTTCCAAATTGGATGGTGCGGTTTGAGTCATGGGATTGGGGCCAGTTTGGGTCGCTTCGACGGCTAGTCAATAATCTGAGAGCCTTTTTCGATCAATACTCAGTCAGTTGTCTGGACAAAAACAAGAGCCGAAATGGTTTTGGAGTTGGCACCCATTAACAATTATTTTCTAAGTGCCTAATACCTTTTTTGAGGCGGTTCCGAAACCACAAAAAGCAATCTAGTTTCACTTAGTTTATTGAACTACCGTCAGCGATCAGGCTTGCTTTACGTATACGTTCGAATCGGCGTTTTTAGCGCCCAACTTGAACACCCCAAGGCGTTAGAAAAACACGAAAACATCATAAACAGCAGACCAAGACTACAAGGATACGGTCATTTCGTTTTCAGTACCTTGCTGTAAATTGTTGTTTTTCCTTAAATTAAGGATGAGGTATAACTTCTTCTGCCTAAAAAATTACTTTGCTGGATCGATTTTTTAGAGCAAACTTTGAGCCCAGCGAGCAAGGTTTTCAGCCGCTCCTAAAGGTCCACAAATCTTTTGTAAGCGATCGCGCAAGTGTCTATTTTTGTCCGGATCGTCTAACCAGGGTTGCAATGCCCCGGCAATATAGCTAGCAGTAAGGGGACCGACCAGTTCAGGGACGATCGCCTCCTGGGCCCAAATATTCGGCCAAGATAGTAACCCTAAGCGCTTCAAAGTTTGTTGATTAACAATGCGGGCCACTAAGGACCCGACGCCAGGAAGCTGGGCGAGCAAGCCGGGGATGCCGTCCCAGGCACGCATGGCGTCTAATTGTTGGGTGGGCAAGATCACCACCATGGGCACGGCGATCGCCGCTAGCTCTGCGGTGTTGGCTCCAACGGTGGTTAGACAAACGGTGCAGTGTTGTAACAGGTCATAGGCGGGCGATCGCTCCCACAGGTAGATTTTTACGCCGCCGCTCGTTTCCAAATAGGGCAAGGTGTGGTCATTGGAGCGAACCAAGCGGGTAGCAACGTTACCCAGGCTTCCCAGGATGGGGTTGTGGCGGCGATCGCCGTAGCGGCACAGCTCAGCAAGGGACAGGGTGGGGGCAACGGGGATAATGCAGCGCACGTGGTGGAGCGATCGCGCCAGCCTTACAGCCATTGCGCTCAATAGGAGCACACCATGCATTACTATTGAGCCTTAGGATCCAGGAAGTAATCCCACCCATTGGGGTTTGGGCAAGCCCTCAAAAGAATTTGAATTGTTTTTAGGTTGGGGGGATTCGGTTAACTGGAGGAGTTGCGGCTCTGTTAGGGCGTCGGGTAGAGGGGATCGGGCAGCATCCACCATTAGGTCGCCCACTAGGCGCACCTTTGGGTTTGACCGAGTGGTTACTGTGGATCGGGCAGTTCCTACCCCATCAATCCACGATAACCACCGCACTTCTTGCTCGGCGTAGGTCAAAATTCGATAACCTAAGCGCTTGCCAATCAGCACGGAGAAAAATTGATCGCCCCCAAGAAATAGCACTACGCCGCGATCGCTCCAGGTCCAATTCTCGGCCGTTTTGCCCCCTAGGAGAAACCTCCAAAAGTGCTCCGGTCCCTGAACTCGATCCACTTCGGGAAAGCTTTCCAGCACTCGCTGTTCCGTTCCCATGGCGTGGGCGCAGGGGGAGAGCACCACGGAAATACGCAGCTTTGTATTTGGGTTGCTTTGATTCTTTAAGCTGCTTTGATTGCTTTGATTGCTTTGATTCTTTGGAGTTTGCTGAGTTTGTGTTTGCTGAGCCTGTGTTTGCCGAGCCTGTGTGTGGTGAATTTGTCTGAGCGATCGCACCACCGGCCGCACCCAGGTACTCACCTCCCCCGGTCCGTTGGACAAAATCAAAATATCTTGAACTGATTCCCCTGCCATTAATCCTGCTGTCTTTTACTGTCCTTGCATGGCCCGTTGACCTTCTTGGGATAGGGCAAACCCTAAAAACGCTTGTACCTGGAGATTAGGCGGTTGACGGTAAGCGTAGGATAAAACCCGCTGCAATGGATAGTCCTGGTCATTGACCCCTTTGCCATTGATGGGCACAATGCGCACTGTTTGCTGGGTGATCACTTGGGAAGAGGTGGCGTAACCAATGCCGTCGCCGCCCAGGGCTCGCAACAGGGGAGTGGTAGCGTCTCGATCCAGAGTGATGATATTGCCGGTGGTGCCGAACGGCTGCCCATTTAGTACCACGCTTTTAAAGGCTTGGTGGGTGCCGCTGATGGGGGGACGGTTAATCGCGCGAATGGGCTGGTTGGGACCGCCCACCTCGGCCCAATTCGTTAGGCGCCCTTGAAAAATTGCCGCCACCTGTTCCGGGCTGAGGCTGCCGGAAAAGGGGTTCTCGCGCCCTACCACCAGGGCGATCGCATCTCGGGCAACGGGCACCGCCGCCAATCCCTGTTGACTTTCCTGAGGGGTAAGGGGGCGGGAAATGCCGGCCACATCTAGGGAGCCTTGGGCGATCGCGGCAATACCAGCCCCAGTCCCCTTGGCATCTGCCACCACCGCCACCCCCGAATATCGAGTTTCAATGCCCCTTTTAAAAGCTTGGGAAATTTGCACCATGCTGGTAGACCCACCAACACGAATGGTAATGCCAGCGGGAATAGACTGGGGCAAAGTAAAACTGGCAGGGTCGGACGCGGGCGGGGAAGCATTGGGAACCGGAGCCGCAGGTAAAGACCCTAAGCCAGCAGAATCGGGAGTGCTATTTATCCCAAGATTACTGCCACCATTCCCCCCAGGAGCAACGGCTCCTGAATTGTTCAGAGGGGCGTTGGTCACTATGGGGTCGCCACTGTTGCCAAGCAGCTCTAACCGGTTCACTAACCACCACATCCCCATGCCCAACAGCCCAAGGGAAATTAAAAAAGCTAGGGTGGATAGGGGGTTGCTGCTATTCTTTTTCGACATAATTTCAGTGGTGTATTGCTCTCTACGTTCTAACCTTCTCGTGGCTCTTGATGCCCCTTTGCAGATTAATTTGCATTGAGTTTGTCCTGAGCAGGGCTGTAATCCGTTGGGGATGAGCTATGTAAGTATTGATACGATCAACACCCTTTAAAATTTATGTGAATTGGCACCAATGATTTAGGCTTTCGCTAGATTTTTGTTTTGTTGTAGACCATTGGGTCACTTCGCTTTGATATTTTGCCTTGACGCTTCGCCTTAAATATTTTGCTCTGAATATAAGTACGTCAAAGCTGCTACTGTGCCAGACTCGGAAACTTTATGGGGGATTTTTACGTAGGTCTCCAATACTAACTGGCTGTGATTCCTAACCAAAAGTCTAACTACAGTCCCAATTCCCCAGACACCCACAACGTCCAGGTGATTGTCTGTGGCTTGGGGCGGACGGGGTATCGTATTTTTTCCCTGTTGCGACAGCAGGGCATTGCGGTGTCAGGCATTAGCGATCGCCCCTTTCCCAGGGATTCGTCAACCATTGTTGTGGGGGATCCCTGTACGGCCACCACATTAATTCGAGCGGGAATTCGTCAAGCGAGCACCCTGGTGATTGCCAGCTCAAAAGAGTCGGATAATTTGGCAATTTTGATGCAGGCGCGGCTGTTAAATCCCAAGATTTTTGTAATTAACCGCCTGTTTAACTCCAAACTGGGCGATCGCCTGGATCAAACCTTGCCTTACCACGCCAGCCTCAGCGTGTCTAAATTGGCGGCACCGGTATTTACCTTTTCAGCGTTGGGCAGTAAGGCCATCGGTCAACTGGAATTATCGGGGCGCACCTGGCCCATCCACGAGGAGTTTATCCATCGGCGACATCCCTGGCGGGGGCGATCCCTGTACGACCTGTGGGTGGATCGGGACACAATGCTGATTTATTACCTACCCAACCAAACCTACGTTAACGAAAGCGCCTACTCGGAAAGCTATCCGTCGGTGCCTCAACTGGCGACTCCCGCAGAATCGACGGAATCCTATGGCGAACTGGACGGGTCGGGCGATCACGCTGCCGATCCTCCCGGTGATGATTCTGCCGGTAATTTCGTGGGTGAGTCCCATAGGCTAGTGCTCCCGCGAAAAATGGATTTAGTGGGGGCGGTGCTGGCTCGCCAATCCCTGGAGCCAGGCGATCGCATTATTGTCGCCACCCACCCTAAGACCAACCGGGTACGCTATGGACTCCAGCGCCAATGGACAAAATTTTTGGCGGGGGTGCGATCGTTCCAAAGTGCTGGGGAGCCTGCCGTCGCAGCGATCACGGCTTTAACTGTGGCGATCGTTGTGTCTATCAGCGTCTACGTGGGCACCACCGACTCTTCCCCAGTGGATGCGCTGTATTTTGCGGTGGGGATGATTACGGGTGCAGGCGGCGAAGAAAAAGTTGCAGAGCAGTCCCCAGAGCTGGTGAAAATTTTTACCGCTGTGATGATGTTGATCGGGGCGGCGATTATTGGCATTTGCTACGCCCTGCTGAATGACTATATTTTGGGCAGCCGGTTTCGGCGTTTATTAACGGTGGCGCAAATGCCCACGCGGGACCACTTTATTGTGTGTGGTCTGGGATCGTTGGGAGTCCGTATTGCTCAGGAGTTGCATCGGTCAGGGTATGAAGTGCTGGTGCTGGATCGTAATCCCAATAACCGATTTTTAAATATTATCCGCGCTTTAAAAATCCCCGTGGTTACTGAGGATGCGTCGCTGCCGGCCACTTTAGAGGCGGCAAATATTGCCCATGCCGCAGGGTTGCTGGCGGTCACCAGTGACGATACCACTAACTTGGAAATTGTCCTGAGCGCTCGCACCCTAGCGCCGAAGCTATCCACCACGATGCGATCGGAGGATCCCCACTTTGCCCTGATGTCTCAACAGGTGTTTGATTTAGATTCAGTGCTTAGTCCCGTTGAGTTGGCGGCTCCGTCCTTTGCGGCTACGGCGTTGGGGGGCAAAATTTTAGGGAACGGACTGACCTCAGATACGTTGTGGGTGGCGCTGGGGACATTGATTACGCCGCGCCATATTTTGCATGGAAAGATTGTGAGCGAGGCGGCCCAGTCTTCGGATTTTGTACCGTTGTATTTGGTGCGGGGCAATCAAGAAATTCGACGAATTTTATTGTTGAATGCTCGACTTCGCGATGGGGACGTGCTTCATTTGTCTATTCCCGCCAGTAAGCTGGCCCAGCTATGGCAAGTTACGCCCCATCCGTTTAAGCATTAGATCTGCACCAGCCAGGGGACGTCATACCAATTCTCTAAATTAAAGCGACATATAAATCCTTTGAGAGCCAGTTACGCCGAGCATCTAGACTCTCTCCAAATTGAAGAATTGGTATCATCAATTAAGCCTTAAACTCAATGGTTGCGGGGATTTCAGCCCATAGTATTTTTTTATTTCAACGGGCGTGTACTTCTCATTGTGTGGGGCCTCTGGCATTCAATTGGTCATACGCCCTAAAAGCCTACAAAAGCACTAAGTTATCTCGGTGGATAACCGTGTTCGGGGAGGTGTTGCCGAGAATTTTGCTCACGTCTTGCGATCGCCGCCCCAGAATTTTACCGAGGGCAGCGCTGTCAAAATTCACCAGCCCCTGGGCGACGGCCTTGCCCTGGCGATCGCACAAAATCACCGCATCGTCCGCCTGAAACTCCCCCTCAATTTCCGTAATTCCCGCCGCCAACAGCGACTTCCCCCCTTCGCAAATTGCCCGCACCGCCCCCAAATCCAAATATAGCCGCCCCGCCGGGACCAACCCATGGGCAATCCACTGTTTACGGGCACGGTTGGGCTGGGCTTGGGGCAAAAACTGGGTGCCGTGCCTCTCCCCATCGATGATTTTCAGGATAGTGGCAGGGGTTTTGCCCTGGGTAATGACGGTGCAAACACCGGCGCTAGTGGCAATTTTGGCGGCAGTAATTTTGGTAACCATTCCCCCCGTGCCCCATTGGGATCCGCGACTCCCCGTATCCACCCCCATCGCCTCAAGGTCCCCCATATCCGCCACCACTGAAATGGGCTTAGCATCAGGATTTTGGCGCGGGTCTGCCGAGTACAACTGGTCCACATCCGTAAGCAAAA
>CALCTI010000439.1 GCA_937894105.1 uncultured cyanobacterium | reverse complement strand
TCGCCGCCAATTTTGGATCAACTAATGAAAAAGCTGGGACTAACGTCAGTAGCGATCGCCTGTATTCAAGGCCGAGAAAGCAACAACTGCGCCGCCTTGGTCTGTGCCCAACTGGGGGATAATCGCCCCTGGCCCGCCACAGATTTGGAGCTGCTGCGGGGTATTGGCGACCAGGTGGCGACAGCGTTGGATCAGGCCGCCCTGTATGCCCAGGCTCAGGGCGCGGCTCACCAAGCGGAGGACCGAGCTAGAGAGCTAGCCCAGGCCCTAGGCAATCTTAAATCCACCCAAACCCGCCTTATTCAGGCGGAAAAAATGTCTGGATTGGGGCAAATGGTGGCGGGGATCGCCCACGAGGTGAACAATCCAGTGGCGTTTATCTACGGCAACTTGACCTACGCCAGCCAGTATTTGCAAGAGCTTTCGGAGGTGGTGGATGCCTATGAACAATCCTGCCCTGATCCCCCGACGGCGGTGCAGGACATTTACGAGCATCTGGACGTCAATTTTTTACGCCAGGATTTTGCCAAGCTGCTGAATTCCATGCAAATTGGCGCTGAACGCATTCGCCAAATTGTGTTGTCCCTGAAAAATTTTGCCCGCTTTGACCGCGCTGGAATGACGCCAATGGATTTACACGAGGGACTGGAAGATTCCCTGATGATTTTGCAGCACCGTCTTAAGGCGACGCCAAATTTTTGCGGGGTTACGGTCACGCGAGACTATGGCGGTTTACCGACGGTGGTGTGCCATGGCGGGCAGCTTAACCAGGTGTTTATGAATATTTTGAGCAATGCTGTGGATGCCCTGGAGGACTACTATCAGGCGGAGTGCTATGGGGATGGGCGCAATCTCTCTTGGATGGGGGAAATTGCGATCGCGACCAAGCTATTGGACCAACCTCCATTAGACCAGCCCCCATTAAACCAAGCACCGAACCAAGTACCGAACCAAACGCCGGATCAAATATCAGACCAAAGCCAAGACCAAAGCCAAGACCGAAGCCAAGACCAAGCAATCGAAACTCCTATCAACCCGTTCAACGGGAATCGCCCAGTGGTGCCCTATCCCAAGGTTCAGGTGTGTATTCGCGATAACGGCATAGGGATCCCTAAGGAAGTGCGGGATCAGCTGTTTGATCCCTTTTTTACCACCAAGCCCGTGGGGCAAGGGACGGGGCTAGGGTTGGCGATCGCCTATCAAATCGTGGTGGAAAATCACCAAGGGCAAATTTGGTGTGACTCTGCACTGGGTGAGGGATCAGCCTTTTTTGTGGAAATTCCCCTGCACTTGTCCACCCAAGACTCCTAGAAATTTCTTTTTGTCGCTTGCCGCTTGCCGTTTACCCATTGCCGTGGGTTACTTTCAGCCGCCAAGGGCTCAGCCATCTACGCGACAACATTTTTAGGTAAGAATATTCCCAACCAGAATATTCCCAGACAATAGTAGAATCAGAGCCGGTTAGGGTATGCCGAAAAGCTTATAAGGTTTTGGCCCCAATAACCCAAAGAATTAGATCAAACTAAATTGTTTACGCCCAGGACGCCATGCCCAAGGTTCTTGTTTCCGACCCCATTGACCAAGCCGGGATTGATATTTTGTCCCAAGTTGCGCAAGTGGACGTGCAAACAGGGCTGTCGCCGGAGGAGTTAGTAAAAATAATTGCCGACTACGATGCCCTAATGATTCGCTCGGGCACCCAGGTCACCGAAAGCGTTATTGAAGCGGCGTCCAGCCTGAAAATTATTGGTCGCGCCGGCGTTGGTGTAGACAATGTGGACGTGCCCGCCGCGACTCGTCAGGGAATTGTGGTGGTTAACTCCCCCGAGGGCATCACCATCGCAGTGGCGGAACATGCGAGCGCCATGATGTTTGCCATGGCTCGCCACATTTCCCAGGCGAACACCACCATGAAAAGGGGCGGCTGGGATCGCAAAAAATATACTGGCGTTGAAGTTTACAAGAAAACTCTCGGTATTGTGGGATTGGGAAAAATTGGCTCCCACGTGGCCAATAGCGCCAAATCCCTAGGTATGGTCCTGCTGGCGTACGACCCCTTTATTTCCGCTGATCGAGCGGAGCAGATGGGCTGCAAACTGGTGGATTTGGATCGGCTACTGGCGGAGGCAGACTTTATCACCCTCCATATGCCCAAAACGCCGGAGCCGACCCATTTAATTGATGCGGCGGCTTTGGAACGAATGAAGCCCACGGCGCGGCTGGTTAACTGTGCTCGCGGCGGCATTGTGGATGAGGCTGCCCTTTACGAGGCGCTGAAAGAGAAGAAAATTGCTGGGGCTGCCCTGGATGTATACGACAGTGAGCCCCTGGCGGCCGACTCGCCCCTGCGCACTTTGGATCGGGAAATTGTGTTGACGCCCCACCTGGGAGCATCCACCGCCGAAGCACAGGTTAATGTGGCGATCGATGTGGCTGAGCAAATTCGCGATGTGCTGCTGGGGCTGCCGGCGCGATCGGCCGTCAACATCCCCGGTCTCTATCCCGACGTGCTGGATCAGCTGCGCCCTTACATGACCCTAGCGGAAACCCTTGGTAATCTGGTTAGTCAGCTAGCGGGTGGACGTATTGACTCCCTCACCATCCGCCTCCAAGGGGAACTGGCGACGAAGGACAGCAAGCCTATTACCATCGCCTCCCTAAAAGGTTTACTGTCCCAGGCTTTGCGGGAGCGGGTGAACTACGTTAATGCCTCTATTGAAGCGAAGGAGCGAGGCATTCGCGTGATTGAAACCCGGGACGAAGCGGAGCGGGACTACACCGGCTCCCTCTTCCTTTCTGCCCATGGTGCGGAGGGCGACCATTCGGCAACGGGCGCGGTACTGAGCGACGGCAAGGTGCATATCATTAGCATTGACGAATTTCCCATCAACGTCACCCCCACCCGCTATATGCTGCTGACCCTGCACCGGGATATGCCGGGCATTATCGGTAAAATTGGCTCGTTGCTCGGCAGCTTCAACGTGAATATTGCCAGCATGCAGGTGGGGCGCAAAATTGTGCGGGGCGATGCGGTGATGGTGCTCAGCATTGATGATCCCTTACCAGATGGTTTGCAAGAGGAAATTATGAAGGTGCCGGGGATTCGGGACGCTTATACGGTGCGCCTATAGATTTATTTCTTTGGCGTTGCTGAATTTGAGGAGGTAGGGTGTGTTGCTTTTCACAACGCACCTTAGAAGATTAACCTCAGTGGCGGTGCGTTGCTAGGGCAACACGCCCTACCGGTGTAATGCTGTTTCCTCTCCTAAACCTGCAATGCCATTCCTTGTTTTGTGGCGATCGCCCGCACAGAAAAGCGATCGCCCAACCATTGAAGCCCTGGGAATCATCCGCCATACCACCGCCCCCAGCCTGTGCCATTACCTTTCCATAAGCGATTAAATCCCTATGCCCTAGGACCAAGGTGGGAAGGCATAGGGATTATCAGAAAAGCGAGTTGAAATAGTCCTCACCCCAAGCATCTCTTCCTGAAGATAGGGGATAGGTGCTTGGAGAACGACACTTGCGTAAGTTCTGATTCCAATTAATGCAAAAAGCTAATGCAAAAAGTATTCAAAGGGTGCTTTTAAATAAAGCCTCACCTGCTGATGCTTACTCTTCCTAAGCGGATAACGCGATTCGAACGCGCGACATTCACCTTGGCAAGGTGACGCTCTACCACTGAGCTATATCCGCATTTTCCGTGCGCTGCGGTTGCTCCGCTCGCTTCGGCATATACAAAGATGCCAGGCTTTTAAAGCCTTGTCAACACTTTAATTGAAAATTAACGGCAGATTTGATGGGGATGGTGCTTCCGATGGAGAAAAGGATTGTTTTGCTGTTTGTGGCTTGATTTTTCTTCTTGGGGGGCGATCGCATTGGACGTTCAATTCAGTAGGGTGTGGGTGAACTGTTTTACGGACTTTTTTACGGAACTTTTGACGGGACGGAACTATGGGCACATCGACGCTTTTGCTGGCGGGGGATATTGGCGGTACAAAAACGATTTTGCGCTTGGTGAGGGCGGAGGATGGGGCAACGGGTAGCGGCTTAGACCCTTGCTATGAAAAGGAGTATCCCAGTGGGGATTTTCCTGATTTGGTGCCCATGGTGACTGAGTTTTTTCAGGAGGCGATCGCCCAAAATTGCCTTGACGACGGGGAAAAGCCAGCGCGGGCCTGTTTCGGCATTGCGGGGCCGGTGGTGGACAATATGTCGAAGCTGACGAATTTGGGCTGGAATTTGGCGGGGGATCGCCTTGGGGCAGAGCTTGGGATTGAAACGGTGACGCTGATTAATGATTTTGTGGCGATCGGCTACGGGGTGTTGGGGTTAGAAGAGTCCCAATTGTGTCAGCTACAGGCGGGCGATCGCGATCCTGAGGCTCCCATTGGGGTTATCGGGGCAGGGACGGGCTTGGGGCAGGGGTTTGCTATCAAAATGGGCGATCGCTACCGGGTCTTTGGCTGCGAGGGGGGACACGTGGACTTTGCACCGCGTTCCGATTTGGAGAGGGAGCTATTGGACTATTTGCGCGGCAATTTGGAAATCAGCCGAGTGTCAGCGGAGCGGGTAATTTCGGGACAGGGCATTTTGGGAATTTATCAATATCTGCGCGATACTTCCTTTGCGGCGGCGGTGCCGGAAATTGAACGGGTCATTAAGGGAGAGAAAGTAGAGGGAAAGACGCAGGATCCAGGGGCGCTAATTTCACAGGGAGCCAAAGAGGGACAGGATATTTGCGCGGCGACTATGAGGCTATTTATCAGCGCCTATGGGGCGGAGGCGGGAAATTTGGCGCTGAAGCTGTTGCCTCGCGGGGGGCTGTATATTGCCGGGGGGATTGCGGCGAAAAATTTGGACCTGATGACCGACGGAGTATTTATGGAAGCCTTTAAGGATAAGGGGCGCGTTAGTCCTTTGTTGGATCAGGTGCCGGTGGCGATTATTACGGAGCAAAAGGTGGGGCTCATTGGCGCGGCCGGTTGCGCCGCCCAAGGATAGTGGCTCCAAATAGGTGATGTTTTTTATGGTTTAAAGGGGTAGAGGCAGCAGCTCTTCCGCCAACTCACCCTATGGGCAACGTGATTATAAATTCGGTGCCTTGCCCCACTTGGGATTGCACTGCTAAACGACCGCTGTGGGTTTCAACAACAATTTGTCGGGCGATCGCCAATCCCAAACCGGTGCCTTTGCCCACTGCTTTTGTGGTGAATAAATTATCAAATACTTTGGCTTTGACAGGGTCAGGCATACCGGGACCGTTATCCGCAACAGTGATTATGATCTGGTTTTCGTTCGCCGATGTGTGGATTTTAATCTGCTGGGAATTGGTGTCAATGTCCTTGAAACTGCGATCGCCAATAGATTCATCTAACGCATCAATAGCGTTAGCTAAAATATTCATAAAAACTTGATTGAGCTGCCCCGGAAAACAGAGAATTTCGGGTAAATCACCATACTGGTTTTCCACAACAATTGCAGGGCGACGTTCATTAGCCTTAAGGCGATGGCGCAAAATTAGCACTGTACTATCAATCCCTTCGTGCACATCAAAACGTTGTTTACTAGACTGGTCAGCCCGGGAAAAGATACGGAGGCTTTTGCTAATGCCTTGCATACGAGAACTACTGTTTCGCATTGCCTGGGTTAGCTGCGGTAAATCCTGGCGAATGTAGTCAATATCCAGGTTTTCTAGTTCGTCTTCAATTTCTTCGCCCGGTTGAGGAAAGGTTTCGCCATATAAATCTAATAGCCCAAATAGATCCTCAACGTACTCACTAAGGGCGCCAATATTGCCAACAATAGCCCCCAATGGATTATTAATTTCGTGGGCAACGCCAGCAACTAAGCCCCCTAATGCAGACATTTTTTCATTCTGAACCAGTTGTAGTTGGGCGTTTTCCAATTCGCTTAAGGTTTGTTCTAAATCTGCAGATTTTTGAGCGATCGCCTCCTCTGCCTGCTTGCGATCGCTGATATCTAAAATTACCCCTTCAATATGCGATGGTTCACCCTTAGCGTTGTATAGACCTTTCCCTTTTTCCGTCACCCAACGGATTGATCCGTCTTGGTGAAGGATTCTATATTCCAGGGTAAAAGTTTGACGTCTTTCAAGACTGTAGGCCACAGCTTCGTCAACAACAGGAGCGTCATCGGGGTGAATAATGCTGACATAGGGACGCGTTTGGTTATCAATAAATTCAGAAGCAGGATAACCAGAGATATCAGCGATCGCAGTGCTCATAAATTCCATTGTCCAGTCAGCATCATTTAGGCAACGATATACAACGCCATCTAGATTAGACAGTAAATTCCTGAACTTCTTTTCACTTTCTCGAAGCAAATCTTCCGCTTTCTTTTGAATGCTAATATCTCGAATAATCGTCGAGAAGTAATTGACTTCGCCGCCTTCTTTATGAGCCACAATCACTTGAGATACTGGGACTGCCTGCCCGTTACCATCCAGCAATGCAGTTTCACCAACCCATACTCCCGATTCACTCGCAGCGGGTATGCCTTCATTTAAGATAATATCTAATGCCCAATCCGGATGATTATCTGCGATTGTCGCGCGATCAGCAAAAGAAATACTCTGTTGATCTAGCATTCTTTGCCAAGCTGCATTCCAATATACGGCGTTTCCTTCTAGATCAGCCGTGCTAATAAAATCTGACGTGTTTTCGAGAATAGCAAGTTGCCTTTGTTGTTCTGCCTCCACCTGTTTGCGATCGCTAATATCACGAATCAGGCTCAAACCGTGGGGTTGACCTTTGTAAATAAAGGGAACAGACCTTACTTCACAATCAAAACTGCTGCCATCTTTACGTAGGCCAATAGTTTGTTTGTAGAACCCCTCACCACGTCTAAGGGTCTCCAGAAAATCCCCAAAATCAGCTAAACAACTGGCATGGATAAAATCATTCGGCTGCAAAGTAGCCCATTCTTCCTGGGAGTAACCATGGATTTTTTCCAACATGGGATTAATTGCCACAGAGCGCCCCGTAGCCAATTCCGTAATGTTGAGCCCATCGCTAACACTTTCAAAAATGCTGCGATATTCGGTTTCTTTTTGCGAGATTTCCTGTGTTCTTTTCTGTTCCTGCTGATAAAGCCGAGCATTTTCAAGGGAGATTGCTGCTTGGGTGCAAAGGAAGTTAAGGACAACGATCCGATCGCGGGTAAATACCCCACTCGCCAAAAGATTACGAAGGTATAAAATGCCGATCAGCTTATTTTGACTAAACATCGGCAGGCACAAAACACTTTGTGGCTGTTCAACCCTTAAGCGGTCATCAATTACCGGTAAATCGGTGGTCAAACCATCAATGATCACCATTTCCTGCGTATTTTTAACGTATTGAATCAGCTTGAGTGGTAAATCAGACTGCTGTGTCAGTGGTTCTGCCAAAATTTCAGTGTGTTCTAAAGTGCCGATCGCCTGCACCTGCCACTCACCATCCCTATCGGGAAGCACCAATGCGCAGTGATCGCCCCCAGAGTTTTTCAAAATAAGCTGTGTCAGCTGGCGTAGGAGGGCATCTAGCTGAATCGTACTGGACAAGGCCTGTGACGCCTGCAAGATACTGCTCAAATCCAGCACCTGATTCAGCTTTTGGGTGCTGGTGCTGTGATGAGTGGAGGTATAGGTGGCGATCGTTTCAGGCACAAAGGTTGTCAATGCATTTAGTACTTTTACATCGCTGGAAGATTGCGCGTTCGGCTGAAGCAACGCAGTGGGATACCTTGCCTCCAGGTCCATTGCTTTAACTTCGGCCCCCCAGCATGTGTAGCAGTAATAAGCTTCTTGGAGATGGGGCGCTGCGAACCGCTCCTTTCCCTGCACAAGATATAGCCGTGCCATAAACTCATGGATTAACGCTTGATCCTGTATAAACCCGTTGACTTCAGCTCCGTCTACTGCTCGGCTATATAACTCCATCGCTCGAAAGCGATCGCCCTGTATGCGCTGACACTCCGCCTCAATGAGTAAATACTTATGCTGAAAGTTTTCGGGACAACTATTGACCCAAATCTTGAGCTGCTTTTGGTTCGCCTCAATCCACTGCCACCGCTTTTGATCCAGCTCTGAATGCTCAATAAACTCAGTGTTTAACAGCACTAAGGAGCCATAAAAGAAATAGTAGCTATGGGTGGGGAAGCCCACCAACGAAGAGACAATGGGCTGCAATTTCTGGAAAAAGATCCAGCCCTGCTGAAAATCACCCATGATGCAACAACGGTGCATTTCCAGTGAATAATGAATAGCCAAACCCAACTGATTTTTGGATTGTTCCCCCGCCCGAATCTCCGCCTGTGCTGCCGTAATTAAACCCCCGGCTTCCGTCTTTTTAGATGTATCGATCGCCACCAGTCGCTGACTAAAAATCTGGGCACCCGCCAAAGCGATACGGAGCATTTCACTTTTAACCCGCCTCTCCACCTCGCTGTAGTTGGGAATAATGCTGGTTGCCAGACTGATGAGTTCTTCCCCTTGCAGCAGTAAATTGAGCACACTACCAAACAGGTTGTAGGCTGCGTATTGCGTTTCGCCAGCGTCCATCCCCGCTAAATAACTTTCGTTATTAACCCTTGTCGCCCCGGCGATCGGTCGCGCCCAGGGATGGGTAAAGGAACCTAACATCAGACCCGCTTGGCATTGCATGGCCTTATTTTGGAAACGATAGGCCAGTTCCACTCCCATATCAGCAAAGGAGTATCCCCGTTGATAATCTCCTAGGATTGACCCCAGCAGCATGCCGTAATTGGCGTAGGATTTGGCAGATTCGGCAATATTGCCATGCTCAATGGAATAGCGTGTGCCCAGCAATCCCACCAGCGCATAAAGACTATTTTTTCCAGTGATATAAACAGGCGGGTCGATCGCCACCAGCAGCTTAATAATGCCTTTATTTTCGGGGGAGGGCACCTG
>CALCTI010000438.1 GCA_937894105.1 uncultured cyanobacterium | reverse complement strand
TGACCGGCAACAATGAATAATACTGCGATCGCCAAATGGTGATGCGCCATATCAGTCAGCCAGAGAGACTCAGTCTGAGGATGGAACCCCCCAAGGAAAGTCAAAATCGCAGTACCAGCCCCCTGAGACGTACCGAAAATGTGTTCAGCCGTATCAGGATTCGCCGAGTACGCTCCCCAGTTCCCGGTAAAGAATGGCGCTAAACCTGCCGGGTGAGGCGCAACGGACAAGAAGTTGTCCCAGCCCACATGCACTCCCCGAGACTCAGGAATTGCCACGTGAACCAAGTGCCCCGTCCAAGCCAAAGAAGACGCACCGAACAAACCAGCTAGGTGATGGTTCAGGCGAGACTCAGCGTTTTTGAACCACGCCAAGCTAGGACGGAACTTGGGCTGCAGGTGTAACCAGCCTGCAAAGAGCATTACGGCGGACAGCAATAACAAGAAAATAGATCCTTGATACAGTTCGCCATTGGTGCGCATACCGATGGTGTACCACCAGTGGTAAACGCCAGAATAAGCAATATTGACCGGATTCGACGCTCCAGCCTGGGTGAACGCATCCACCGCCGCGTCCCCAAAGTGGGGGTCCCAAATCGCATGGGCGATCGGGCGAACATTCAGCGGATCTTGGATCCACTGCTCGAAGTTACCTTGCCATGCCACATGGAACAGGTTGCCTGAGGTCCACAGGAAAATGATCGCCAGATGACCGAAGTGTGACGCGAAAATCTTTTGATAAAGATTCTCTTCCGTCATGCCATCATGGGTCTCAAAATCGTGAGCCGTGGCAATCCCGTACCAAATCCGACGAGTGGTCGGATCATTGGCTAAGGCTTGGCTAAATTTTGGAAATTTAGTAGCCATAAGTCCTTAAACGTTTAATCCCTTAAAGTTGCGATTAGCGAAAGTACCAATCATCAGCCCACCGCCAGAATCCTAGCGAGGAAGAACGACCAAGTGGTGACAATCCCTCCCAACAGATAGTGAGCAACACCAACGGCACGACCCTGAGTAATACTCAGTGCACGAGGCTGGATTGCAGGAGCAACTTTTAGCTTGTTATGAGCCCAAACAATAGATTCAATTAGCTCTTGCCAGTAGCCACGACCACTAAACAAGAACATCAGGCTAAAGGCCCATACAAAGTGGGCTCCCAAGAATAGCAAGCCGTAAGCAGACAGCGCAGATCCATAGGAAGTAATTACCTGAGAAGCTTGTGCCCAAAGGAAGTCACGAAGCCAACCATTAATGGTAATCGCACTTTGAGAGAAGTTGCCAAAGGTTATGTGATTGACGGTTCCATCAGGCGCAACCGTACCCCACACATCCGATTGCTTCTTCCAAGAGAAGTGGAAAATCACAATGGATAAGGAGTTGTACATCCAGAACAGGCCCAGGAACACATGGTCCCAACCAGAAACCTGGCAAGTACCACCACGACCAGGACCATCACAAGGGAAGCGGAATCCCAGGTTTCCTTTGTCAGGGATTAGGCGAGAGGAACGGGCGTAAAGAACACCTTTCAAAAGAATCAACGCAGTTACGTGGATGGTAAATGCGTGGATGTGGTGAATCATGAAGTCTGCAGTGCCAAGCTCAATAGGCATCATGGCAACTTTTCCACCTACCGCCACAACGTCGCCGCCAAAAGCATGGCTAACGATCGCCCCAGCATTAGGTGCAGTATTACCAGGAGCCATAGAGTGCAGGCTTTGAACCCATTGGGCAAACACAGGCTGCAACTTAATTGCCGTGTCAGAGAACATATCCTGAGGACGTCCCAAAGCACGCATGGTGTCATTGTGGATGTACAGACCGAAGCTATGGAAGCCTAGCCAAATACAAACCCAATTCAGGTGGGAAATAATGGCATCACGGTGACGTAAAACGCGATCCAAAAGGTTATCTACGTTCTGCGCCGGATCGTAATCACGCACCATGAAGATTGCCGCGTGAGCTCCCGCACCAACGATGCAGAAAGCACCAATCCACATATGGTGGGTAAACAAGGAAATTTGGGTGCCGTAGTCCGTCGCCAAATAAGGATACGGAGGCATCGCATACATATGCTGAGCCACCACGATGGTTAGGGAGCCCAAAATCGCCAAGTTTAGGGATAACTGAGCATGCCAGGACGTGGTCAGGATTTCATAGATTCCCTTATGACCTTCGCCAGTAAAGGGTCCCTTATGGGCTTCCAAAATTTCCTTCATGCTGTGACCAATACCATAATTGGTGCGGTACATATGACCAGCAACAATAAAGAGGACTGCCAAAGCAAGGTGATGGTGAGCAGTGTCCGACAGCCAGAGTCCGCCAGTAACTGGGTTCAAACCACCTTTAAAGGTTAGGAAATCTGCGTACTCACCCCAATTCAAAGTAAAGAAAGGGGTCAGTCCTTGGGCAAAGCTGGGATATAGCTCAGCCATAAACGCCTTATCAAAAAGGTATTCATGGGGCAAAGGAATATCTTGAACAGCTACACCCTTATCTAATAAGGCATTAACGGGTAGTGCGACGTGAATCTGGTGACCCGCCCAACTTAGGCAACCAAGACCTAGGAGGACAGGTAGGTGGTGATTCATCATTGATTCCACATTCTGGAACCACTCCAACTTTGGAGCAGCCTTGTGATAGTGGAACCAACCGGCAAACAGCATCAAGCCAGCCATAACCAAACCACCGATCGCCGTTGCATACAGCTGATCGGTATTGGTAAAGCCGGATGCTCGCCAAAGCTGGAACAAGCCGGAGGTGATTTGAATACCGTGGAATCCACCGCCCACATCACCATTCAAAATTTCTTGACCCACAATAGGCCAAACCACCTGAGCACTAGGCTTAATGCTCAAGGGATCGCTTAACCAAGCTTCGTAGTTCGAGAAGCGTGCGCCATGGAAATACATACCGCTAAGCCAAACGAACACGACAGCAAGGTGACCAAAGTGGGCACTAAATATCTTTCGTGATACGTCTTCTAAATCACTGGTGTGACTATCAAAATCATGAGCGTCAGCATGAAGGTTCCAAATCCAAGTGGTGGTTTTGGGCCCCTTCGCCAAGGTCCGATCAAAGTGTCCAGGCTTACCCCAGCGCTCAAAGGAGGTGGGAACCGGATTTCTGTCTACCTTGACTTTTGCCTTCGGCTCTGGAGGGCTAATCGTCATCGAGACTCTCCTCTCTTAAAACAAAGGTCGAGAATGTAGCAAAAGCTGCATCCCTGTCATATTTACTAACGCAAACAATTCAGTTCAACGAGGACTGCTAAACATCCAGGAATCCCTAAATCTCATCGAAAGCCAATAAATATGTGACTTTTCGGGAGATTGAGGGGAATTTCTCTTTCGAAGATTATAGACGTTTACAGACTGGGTATTTAAGCCCCTTGAACATGGTTAACAATAGTTCAAGAAGTCTAAAGCCCTGTAGGACACGGATTCTAAGGGATTTTAATTTTAGTTATGGTGTGGATGGGTGGACGATAAGCGCTCTTAAACCCGCTTTTCCCAAGGGCAGCTCAACTCCAATCCAGGACTGGGTTGCACCAGGATCGAGAGGATCAGGAAAACTGAGTGTTTAGGCATTGATACTTATGTTTCAAAACATTACTAATGCGCAGAAGCCTTCCCATAAACGAAGCTAGTCAGTGGGGTTGAGGGAAGATTTTACGGGTGGCTCAGGGGTGGAGACCTGCTGTTTTGAGATTAGCTATCCATGGTCAATCGCCACTGACAAAAGGCATTTAGCATGACTGTTGTATAGCGAAGATCACACTATTAACGCTTCACAAGCGGCGAAATTTAGCGCCCATTGAAGCGTCCTTTGCGGCAATAGGCTGGCTATAAGAGCGCGTCGCCAATTTCTTCTAGAAGCTTTACGCCGTTAAGGTGCTGCGCTGTCTAAAAAGTAAACTCGGGGCTAAAAACCTTGTATCGTGAGCTTTTGGGTGTTTCTGATGGTAGCCCTTAGCCACCGGCGCGCAGTCGATCCAACACAGTGCGGTCTTCCAGGGTGGAGGTGTCGCCAGAAATATCTTGACCACTGGCGAGATTGCGCAATAAGCGACGCATGATTTTGCCCGATCGCGTTTTCGGCAAGGCATCGGTGAACCGAATTTCGCCGGGACGGGCGATCGCCCCAATTTCTTTACCCACGTGCTTTTTAAGGTCGATGGCAAGGTCATCCCCAGCGGGCTTACTGCCCTCGAGAATCACAAAGGCTACGATTTCCTCCCCTTTCACCTCATCAGGCTTGCTAACCACAGCGGCTTCGGCGATTGCGGGGTGGGAGACCAGGGCGGATTCAATTTCCATGGTGCCTAACCGGTGACCGGACACGTTCACCACATCGTCCACGCGTCCCATGACCCAGAAGTAACCGTCCTGGTCTCGGCGAGCGCCATCGCCGGCAAAGTAAAAATGTTGGTCGCCCTTGGGAGGGATGCCTTCCCAGTAGGTTTTGCGGAAGCGATCGCTATCTCCGTACACATTGCGAATCATGCTGGGCCAGGGATGTTTGATCACCAAATATCCCCCTTCGTTGTCGCCCACAGGATTGCCTTCCGCGTCCACAATGTCCGCAATAATACCGGGAAAGGGTTTGGTGGCAGATCCGGGTTTGGTGGCGATCGCCCCTGGCAGCGGGGTCAACATAAAACCGCCGGTTTCCGTTTGCCACCAAGTATCGACAATGGGGCATTTTTCTGAGCCGATCACCCGGTGGTACCACATCCACGCTTCCGGGTTAATGGGCTCACCCACGGAGCCTAGGAAGCGCAACGAGGACAAGTCGCGGGAATTAGGATGCTAGTTGCCCATTTAGATA
>CALCTI010000437.1 GCA_937894105.1 uncultured cyanobacterium | reverse complement strand
AAGCCAACGCTTTGGGCGCTCGCCCCGCACACCTGCATGGAAATCAACCCCGAAGCCTGGAGCTGATCCTTGAGGATTCGCCGCACCTTATCCTTACGAAACTGGAGCCCCGGCACAAACTGAGCCAGCATTTGGAAACAGGCCAGCGTCCCGGCCACCGGTCCTTTGCCTTTCACATGGGAATAGGATTTGGGGCGGGTGTTGAGTAGCTCTTCCGGGGCGATTTCCTGGGGGCGAGCCGGAGCTAAGGGCACTTCGGCAGCGGTGGCCGCCTCGGTAGCGGCGGCGGGGCTATTGGGAACGGGGGGGGCGATCACCGGAGTAATGGGCGCGTCCTGGGGCGGTGCCGATGGGGTCATGGGCATTGCCGCTGGGGAGGTGCCCGTTTGTGACTCCCGCTGCTTCACTTTGCTGGCGCTAAATCCTATCCGCCTGGCTTCGTCGGCATTTTCCACCACCTGGGGATCTTTCCCGTCCCACTGCAATCGTCCGCCGGGGGGGGTCGTGCCGGTGCTGGTGGTCACTTCCCCAGCGCTGACCAACCAAGCCATCTCTGGATCTTGCAGACGCGATCGCACCCCTCCATCGGTCACCGGACCTTCGGGCACATGTAAAACCTGCCCTTCTTCGGCGATCGCCAACACCGTTTCTTTCACATTGGAGCGACGATCAGCCCGACGCTGTAGCTCCAAGCTAACGAGCTCAAACGTTTCTGCCAGCGCCGTACGCTGGTGCCAATGGTCACGGAATGCGGCTTCATTTTTGATACATTCCACAAACTGTACGGCGGGTATGGCAATACACAGAGATTCCGTGGATGCCAAGGCCGTTTCGCAGCCCACGCCCCGCAACAAACTAGACCATCCCATAATCGTGCCGGGCTGGGCGAGTTGTAAACTGGCAGGCTTTTGTGATCGCGAATCAAACCCCAGCAGCCGCACCTGCCCCTGGTACAAAATCAGCACCTGGGCTGGAATTTTTTTCCGCTCCAGCATGGGCTGACCCACTCGATAGCGCAGGATTTCTGCCCCTTGCAGCAAATTGCTTTGAGCCGTTTGACTAAGCTGATTAAAGGGCTCCAGCTTGGTCAAAAAAGACTGGATTTGTTGGGAGAGGGCAGCTTGAGTCATAGTGAGAAAAGGGGCAGGGCAATGCCCAAAACCAAACAATAAATGCGCAATGGCGCAAGGCTGACGACAATAAAAAAACCGTTATTACGATCAGCGCAGTGTTTCGATAGATGTGATAGCAGGACTCTATCAAACCGTGGGGACGTGTGAACATAGGGGAAATGTTCCGCAGAGGGTCGCGGCTGTTTCCCGAGATTTTCCGTCGCCAAAGAACACAGAGTGTTTCGATGGGTATTAGTAATTACGCAGGCTCTGGGGTTAATTCCGACACAGGGGGAGGGGATTCGCTGCCAGACCTATTAGCTCCACTCTCAATCGGCGCTCCGTTTTCATTGACTACGGTCGGTTCTCCCAGGACGGCCACCTGTTGCCGCAGCCAAATATCAAACATTTCATTGAGCAACTGACGGCGCATGGTGTCGTCAAGCTGGGCGGGAATGGCTTGCTCTAGGCGCACGATGATAAACCAGTTGGCGATCGCCCGTGGAGCCCATAGCTGACTCGGCTGGCTCACGGACAACATTTTGGCAATAAACGGATGGGGTTGGTTAATGGGCACCGGTCCCAGAATCCCCTGGGTCTTGGCTTCGGGGCCTTCGGAATATTCCTGAGCCATTTCCGCAAAGGACGCTTCGCCTTCTTCAACGCGGTAGTAAATTTCCTGGGCGAGCCCCTCGTCCGTCACCCGAATCAGGGAATACACCACCTTATCGAGCCGCCCCTTTTGCTCCATAAAGTAGTTTTCCAACTTTTTAGAAAAGGTTTGGATCTTAAATTTTTCCAGTTTCACCGGGCGGGTGGCAATTTCGTCCAGCCGCTCGTGGGGCATATTGTTTTCTTTTTGCCAGTTGGCTAAATCCTCATCGGAAATTAGCTTGTTTTGCGATCGAAAATCGTACAGGGCCTTTAGCTGCTCTTCTTCCGATAGCTCAATATCAGCAATGACCTTGTCAATGGCAATGCCCCGGAGAAAATGTGGCATTAGCTGATACTGACTGAGTAGCTCCAGCAAATCCGCCGTGGGAATAATTTTGTCGCCAACTTTGAGAAGCTCTGCCATAGGGTAAATTGCGGTCCCAACAAAAGCACAATAAGGACTGTGTACCTGCGAGAGTAGTTCTGGCGTAGGCACAGTTAGTTACAATTAATTTAGGATACCATCGCTGTATACAGCCTTCAGGACGGTCCCTTACATCATTAACCTGGACGCGCTGGGTGAGGCTTGGGTTCCAAATGGGGTTTGATGCGGGAGCAAAGAGGTCAACCGTGCTGTTGAGCTTGGGAATTATAATCCATACCGTCGTTTGGGCAACGGCAATAGTGCCCAGCCTGGGGGCGGCAATGATGTCGGTAATGCTGTTTGATGCGCCGGGAAGTGAGAAAAAATCTGTGCTGCGGGTGGTGTTCTGGTCCCTGGCAACGCTGCCGTTGACGTTGATTGTGGCGATCGCGGTGAGCTGGCTGTTGTGGTTTCAGCAGTTGTATGGGTGGGGGTTTGGTCTGAGCTGTTTGCCCTATGTGAATGGGGTCGTGTTTACGATCGCGATAGTAGTGCTGGAAATGTAGGGCGGGCGATCCGGGTGGCAATGTCAAAGATCGATTACTTTGCGGCAGTGGCGTTCTATTAGGTGTACTTGGAATTCGTAGCCGTGGTTGGTTTTGCGCA
>CALCTI010000436.1 GCA_937894105.1 uncultured cyanobacterium | reverse complement strand
GGATGATGTAGGAGCCAATTTAAATCGAACGAGTGGAGAGATATCTGACGTCGCCTGTTTCTTTAGTACGGCGTGTTCTTCCCTTTTGAAAATGAAGGTTAACCAAAGTCACATTCGTTCTAAGGTCTTGCCGAAACAAGTTGCCAACACTGTAAAAGATCCCGTTCCTGCGGAAGAGGCGGAATCTGTACTGCCCACTGCGGCAGAAGATAAAAAAGACTCTTCAGATAGTGCTGAGAGAGAAACCGAAGAGATATCTGAGGTGCGTCCGGTAAAGGAGGAGAAAGAAAGTGTAGAGGTACCCACAGGCGTCAACCTCAATGCTGCTACTTTTGATGAGTTGGTGGAAGCTGTAAAAGGTACGGGTTTAAAAAAGACCACTATTCAAAAGCTTATTGATAATCGTCCTTCCTGGAATCTTGATGAGTTGATGGAAGGTATTAAGACTACGGAGAATGTACGGAAAAAATTGCAAAATAGGCTGGATAAACAAGATATCTATTTTGGGGAAAAGAGTGAAGAATAGGGAGAGCTTGTGGGCTTGAATTTGGAAAAGAGGGGCATGGGAAACAATGGGCTGCCACACTGAGGATATGACGATCATCCGGTGCGCTGTACCTAGGGCATGTCATCAATTAATCGTCAGAAGCTTTACGCAGTGAGGAGTACATGCCCTTTTAAAATAAAAAATGCTAGGGGCTAAACCCCTTATAGGACGTCTGAGAAGTCTCAAACATGACTCATCTTGTCGTAGACGGCAACGAAAGAATTCGGATTTGCGCTCTTTCATCACAGAATTCAGACCCAGTTTAGAGTGTCCAATCAGACTTTTCAGACATCCACTTACAGCGACTGACTTTGAGATTTGAATGGTGACAGCCCCTAATGCGTTAGAAGATAAGGGTGACTCTTGCCCCATACCCAATGGCTTACGAACCCCTCCATCATAAATATCGCCCTCAGAGTTTTGCTCAGTTGGTGGGGCATCGGGCGATCGCCCAGACCTTATCCATTGCGTTGGGGCAGGACCGCATTGCGCCAGCATATTTGTTTGCGGGACCGCGAGGGACAGGGAAAACGTCTAGTTCAAGGATTTTGGAGAAGTCGATGAAATGAATGCCGGCGGAAGGACCGACGGCGGAGCCCTGTGGCGCCTGCGATGTGTGCCAGGAGATTACGCGGGGGGCGTCGCTGGATGTGGTGGAGATTGATGCGGCGAGTAATACGGGTGTGGATAATATTCGCGAGCTGATTGAGCGGGCTCAGTTTGCGCCGGTGCAGTGTCGCTACAAGGTCTACACCATTGATGAGTGCCATATGCTCAGTAATGCGGCGTTTAATTCCCTGCTAAAAACCTTGGAGGAACCGCCGGATCGGGTGGTGTTCGTATTAGCAACAACGGATCCGCAGCGGGTATTGCCGACGATTATTTCTCGCTGCCAACGGTTTGATTTCCGTCGTATTCCCTTGGTAGATATGACGAATCATTTAGGGCAAATTGCAGCGAATGAAAATATTAGTATTAAGCCCGATGCGTTGACCCTGGTGGCCCAAATTGCCCAGGGAGGATTGCGCGATGCGGAAAGTTTATTGGACCAGCTTAGTTTGTTGCCTGATGGGGTGACGGTTGAGGCCGTATGGGATTTGGTGGGGGCTGTGCCGGAACGGGATTTGTTGACCCTGGTTAGGGCGATCGCCACGGGGGACAGTGAATCAGTTCTAGACTGTGCTCGACGGTTAATGGATCGGGGGCGAGAACCATTAATTGTGCTGCAAAACTTGGCCAGATATGTTGGTGGCGAAAACAGCTCCAGAACGTCCCGATTTAGTGTCACTAACGGAGCCCACTTGGCAACAGCTTTGTGAGTTCGTTAAGCAATTAAAATTGCCACTGTTATTACAGGGACAAAAGCATTTAAAACAAAGCGAATTCCAAATTAAAAATACAACTCAACCGCGCCTGTGGTTAGAGGTGACGCTGTTGGGCCTATTGCCCCAGCGACTCGCCCCCGTCACCCAAGCGCCAGTCGCCCAGCCCCCAGCCGCCCCAATCACCCCAGTTCCCCAAACTGCCACCCCAGCCCCAGCCCCCCAACCGGCGTCCACCTCCCCACCAATCCTTGCCCAGTTATTAGCCCGTATCAATGATTCCCACGCCTTTGCCAATGGAACGGCGGACGGGATTCAGGCATTGGTGGCGGCGCTAGCCCAGACAGCTCAGCAAAATTCCACGTTATTTGACCAGGTGGTTGGCGCTATCCAAGGGTTGCGCAACGGCTCGGCTCCAACGTCCCCCTCCGCGCCAGCCGTTCAATCGCCAGCATCGAAACCTGTTCCGCAATACGCTGCACCGTCTCCACCACCCCAGCAGCAGTCAGCACCTCCTAAGGTTGCTTCCCCCCCCGAAAAAGCACCTGAAAAAACGCCGAAAAAAGTTCCCGCGCCAACCCCTGCCGCGCCTGCTCCCCTTCCTGCGGTACAGTCTGCAATTCCTGAAAGCCAGCCCAATGTGAATTTGGAACAGCTTTGGTTGGATATCCTCAAAACGTTGCAGCCGCCGTCAACGCAGATGCTGCTGCGGCAAATGGGTAAGTTGCTGGCCTTTGACGGGCGCAAGGCGTACATTGGCGCGACCCAAACCTGGCACGCCAAAATTAATGATAAGCGCGACGCCGTTGCTAAAGCATTTTCTGACCATTTCAGCCGACCGATCGCCATAGAAATCACCGTTGGCGTTCCCCCGGCGGCAAGCCAACCGACTGGAATCGCCCCATCGTCCTCGCCGCCGGTCCCCGCGCCCGCCCCCCCCCCCCCCCCAACCCCACCCCCCCCCGACCCCTCCGTTGACTTTGCCCCGGATCCTCAGCCGCCCCCAAAGCTTGAAACCACGTCGGATGAGGTCGCAGCGCCGGACGTGGTTCCTCCTCCCACTGCATCGTCCGCCGCCGCATCTACTAACGGTAAATCTCGGGCGATCGCCGATGACCGTCCCCCGGCAATCCAAAGCCCCAAGGATTGGAAGCCAGATGATGAGGTAACCCGCAGCGCTAAGCAGTTGGCTGAATTTTTCAACGGCGAAATTGTTTATCTGGACCAAACGGAAGATGAGGAAAAAGACGCGGCGAAAAAGTAGATGATTTATGTTCTGCAAGGGTCCCACCGATGCCCCGCCGATGCCCGCCGATATTTGTAGTTTGCATTTATAGTTTGTAAGGCCGACGCCACCTGTACGTTTCTCCCCACTCAGCTTTTCCTATGAACACCCCCGTTTTGTTTTGGCATCGCAACGATTTACGCCTTGTGGACAATGTGGGGCTGACGGCGGCGGTGGCGCGATCGCCCAAAACAGTAGCGGTATTTTGCCTAGATCCGGCGATTCTGGAGCGGGACGATGTGGCTCCGGCGCGGGTGGATTATATGTTGGGCTGTTTGCGATCGCTCCAGCAGGATTACGAAGCGCGGGGCGGTAGTTTTGTGTTGCTTCAAGGCGACCCCGCCCAGGAAATACCGGCATTGGCGAAGCAATTGAGCGCGGAAATGGTGGTCTGGAATTGTGATGTGGAGCCTTATGCGCGTGGTCGCGATCGCCGAGTGTTAGAAGCACTGACGGAACA
>CALCTI010000435.1 GCA_937894105.1 uncultured cyanobacterium | reverse complement strand
GTTTCCTCAATCCCACGCTTGTACTGGGTCACGTCTGCTGTAAGTGTTAGACTCTCCAAGTCACGGTGAGCTTGAATCAAGACAAGCAATGCAGGCGCTTCGTAAATTTCCCGAGACTTAATACCCACCACGCGATTTTCTACCATATCGATGCGCCCAATGCCCTGACCACCGACGCGCTCATTAAGCTGGGTAATTAGCTCAATGGGATCCAAGGTTTGACCATCTAGACTGACCGGCACGCCCTTATCAAAGCCAATTTCCACGTAATCGGGCTCGTCGGGAGTGTCCGCAATGCCCTTGGTCATCTCGAACACTTCCTCCGGCGCTTCCACCCAAGGATCTTCCAAGGGCCCCGCCTCAACGCTGCGTCCCAGCAAATTCTTATCAATACTGTAGGGAGACTTTTTCTTTACTGGCGATGGGATGCCAAACTTTTCACCGTAGGCGATCGTCTCTTCCCGACTCATACCCCACTCCCGCGCTGGAGTGAGCACTTTTAGATCGGGGTTTAAGGCGGCGATCGACACATCAAAGCGCACCTGATCGTTCCCTTTACCGGTGCAACCGTGAGCTACCGCATCGGCACCATATTCCGCCGCCGCATCCACCAGCATTTTGGCAATCAACGGTCGCGCCAACGCCGTAGACAACGGATAACGATCCTCATAAAGCAAATTTGCCTGAATAGCTGGGAACGCATAGTTGCGAATAAAATCCTCACGCCCGTCCGTTACTAAGGACACCACCGCCCCCGAGTCGAGCGCCTTTTGCTTAATCGGTCCCAGCTCGTCCCCTTGACCCAAATCCGCTGCCAAGGTGATGACCTCTTCAATACCCCATTCTTCTTTTAAATAAGGAATACAAACGGAAGTATCAACACCTCCGGAATATGCCAGCACAACTTTTTTCGCGCGACCCATGGCTTTCTCGGTTTTTGAGACAACGCCCTATTTTAAACAGACCCTTGCTTTTAGCAACGTTGTATTAGGGTTTGCCCATATTTTCTGAGCTGTTGATGCTCCTAGAAGCGATCGCCTCTGGTTGTCACGAAAAATCCAAGGCGCGATCGCCCCTAGCCCACCGAATCTGGATCCACTCCCAACTCCCGCAACTTGGCCGCCAGTTTGTCGGCGCGACTTTATTCTTAATCCGCACGCTGGGATTTCCGGTCAGCGCGATCGCATTCCTCTTGATCACTGGTAAACGGCTTGCCGTCAGGTTGGTAAAGGGTTAGCGTTTCGGGCGATCGCACAAACTTGATCTTCAACAGATTGCTGCCCCACTCTTCAGGGGCGCTGCCGCCTACCAGGCGATCGCGTTCTCGCAGAAAGACATCAAACGTGTTGTTTTCTGGGTCGTAAACATAATATTCCCATACCCCATAGGTTTGAAAAAATCTCACCTTTCGTGCCATTTCCTGAGCCGTATTGCTAGGGGCTGTCATCAATTAAATCTCAAGTTCAATAGCTGCAAGGGTTTCAGCCCCTAGTATTTTTTATTTGAAAGGGCGTGTACTTCCCACTGCGCGAGGCTTCTGAAATTTAATTGATGACACGCCCTAGGAGGAATGATTTCAAAAATCACCTGAAGCGCAATATTTTTTTCACACCATTATTTACCGGTAGATCGCTTGTCTTTGGGGCGACCAACGGCCACCAAAACATCAGGCGCAACATAAATATCCGCCCGCCCTTCCACTGGATACCAAAACAAATCTCCCGCCACAAATATTTCCACGCTAGGCAGAATCAATCGGTCCAAGTTTTGCTTGAGAGCCACAATCTATTCAAATTGAACCGTATTGTTTGCCATCGTCTGACCGTCGTTGTCCGGGTAAACAATATCGGGCAATGGGCGAAGTTGAACCATATCCCGGCACCTTTTTTACGCTTGTTTTCGGTATAGGTGTGCCGATGATTTTGATGGTTTCCTGCTGTTTTGATGGCTTAAGCCGCGCTAGCTGGCGGTGACCAAAGTGGGCTTGGTGCGGGGATAGCGCTCCATTAGCGATCGCACCTGTTCCGCGTGATAGGAACTGCGGGTCAACGGCGAGGACACCACCTGCAAAAATCCCATATCCTGTTCCCCAGCAATACGCCACGCATCAAACTGAGCCGGGGTGACGTATTTTTGCACCTTTAAATGCTTCGGCGTGGGCTGTAAATACTGCCCGATGGTTAAAATATCGCAGCCCACATCCCGCAGGTTCACCATGGTTTCGCGTACTTCTTCGTCCGTTTCACCCAACCCCGCCATAATGCCCGATTTGGTATAAATCCACGGGGCACGTTCCTGGGTTTTTTGCAGCAGCTCTAGGGTGCGATCATAGTTAGCCTGAGGGCGGACGCGGCGATATAGGCTACGGACGGTTTCGGTATTGTGGTTAATCACCTGGGGGTTAGCGTCGATGATAATTTGCAGCGCTTCCCAGTTGCCGCACAGGTCAGGGATAAGCACCTCGATGGTGGTTCCCGGCGAGAGCTTACGGATATTTTCAATGCAACGGCGAAACTGATGGGCACCGCCGTCGGGCAAGTCGTCCCGATTCACCGACGTAATCACCACATGGTTTAGGTTCATACGCTCCACCGCTTGGGCAAGGCGCACCGGTTCGCTGGGGTCCAGCATCACCGGCTTTTTCTCAAAGTCAATGTCGCAATAGGGGCAGGCACGGGTGCAGCCGGGGCCCATAATCAGAAACGTGGCGGTGCCGCTGTTGAAACACTCGCCAATATTGGGGCAGGAGGCTTCTTCGCAAACGGTGTTGAGGTGTAAATCGCGCAACACGTCCTGTACTGCGCCAATGCGCTCCACTTGGGGCGCTTTAACTCGCAACCAATCGGGTTTCTTCACGGGGTGACCTTAACCTTTGAAAAGTAGGAAAAGAACTATAACTGCGGATTGCCGAAATATGTCGACCGTGCAGGGCTTCGTCCCTTTACTGTAGCGGATTGATAGGGTTTTGTTAACGGTGAAATAATGGGGGTGGGAATTGTTTTTTGCGGCGTTTTTTAGCGACGTTTTTTAGCAGCGTTTTGTATGGGACAGGTTGACTTTTGATGGATTCTCCCCCACTGGAAAAATGGCTAGAGCCGGCGATCGCCCCCCTCGATAGCTGGCCCACAAAAACCGCCGAAGCCAAGGAAATTCAAAAGGCGGAGCGTGAGCAAGTCATTTCCCAAAATCGATTTTGCGGCATTGAGAATATTCGGACGATCGCCGGGGTTGACGTGGGGTTCGAGCAACAGGGGGCGATCGCCAGGGCGGCGGTGGCGCTGTTGGACTTCCAAACTCTGGAACCGCTGGGGGTGGCGATCGCCCGTATGCCCACGCCATTTCCTTACATTCCCGGATTTTTATCCTTTCGCGAAATTCCGGCGATCGTGCGAGCCCTGGCTAAGCTGACCTGCAAATTTCCCGCGCCGCCCGATGTGATTATTTGCGACGGTCAAGGCTATGCCCATCCCCGACGGTTTGGGCTGGCGTGCCATTTGGGGGTATTGCTAGATCGTCCAACGGTGGGGGCAGCGAAGTCTCGATTGATTGGGCAGCATTTACCTTTGGGAGAGGCGAAGGGAAACCGGGAATTGTTGGGCGACTCCGGCGAAACCATCGGCGTGGTGTTGCGTACCCGCGATAACGTTCGCCCCCTGTATATTTCCGTGGGACATCGCATTGGGTTGGACTCTGCCGTGGAAATTGTCTTACATTGCACCCCAAAATATCGCCTGCCAGAAACCACCCGCTGGGCTGACAAAATCGCATCTCAACGCGGCTCCAACAAAAGCTACGCCCACCTGATTTGTGCCCCTAATTCCTCTGACGAAAAAAGCCCCCCTTAATAAGGGTTGGGGGAAGATTCAGTATGAAAAGCTTGACGCAATGGGATTTGGCGATGGGAGAAATGGAAAAGATCCCCCAAAAGCTATGCCCTTGTTAAGGGGAGAAGTGCCCTTTTGTTGCTTCTTATGTTTGAAACGTTTCCTATTTCTTAGAACCGGAAGGTGGTGCGTAGGGTGCCGATGACGATCGCATCATTATCGTCGTCGTGCTCTGGGGCCGTCAGGAGTATCAGTCCAGG
>CALCTI010000434.1 GCA_937894105.1 uncultured cyanobacterium | reverse complement strand
GACGTGGGATGACGCAAAACTCAGTAAAGAGCAATAGAAATTGTTAATTGCCTAGGGCTTGTCATTAATTAAACTTCAGAAGCCTTGCCCTGTGGGAAGTACACGCCCTCCGAAACAAAAAATACCAGGGGCTAAAACCCTTGCACTATTAAATTTGCAACTACATTATTTTCAACTAAATTTTCAACTAAATTGATGGCAGCCTCTCGCCCCAGATCTTTGCTCTTATCAACTTTGGGCTAGGGTAACTCTACCATTTTGCAGTCTGTCTAAACAGCGTTTGACTCGGCGATAGTCGTCGTCGGTCATGGCTTAGCCCCCTATCAGGGCGTGGGTCAAATTTAGGTAGTCCTGGCGGGACATACGGCTGGTGCTGTCAATGCGATCCAGGGTCTGGCGAATGTTTAGCGTTGCTTGGGGAGCTGCCATGGGAGTCTAAAGTTGCAATAAAAAATGGTGAAAAAACGGTCAAGATAGGGAGTAAAGCAGCGGCGATCTGCAGAAGATGGAGGAGCAGAAAAGATCAAGGGCGCGCATTCTTCCCTGTTTTACTATCCCCTGTTTCCCTATCGGTTACGTCACCTTCTCCCCACATACAGCCTTTAAATGTTGCCGATAAATGTTGCCGAAATTTAAATGCCGTCGAAACCGATGAAGATTGAACAACTGAGCGCTTTACAAAGTAACTATATTTTTCTGTTGATTAGTGAGGCTGCGGATGGCGTTGTGGTGATCGACCCCGGGCAGGCGGACTCGGTTTTGGCGCGCTTGCAGGGGCTACATTTGCCGCTGGTGGCAATTTGGCATACCCATCACCATCACGATCACGTGGGGGGCGATCGCCAACTCCTTGCCCATTATCCCCAGGCTAAGGTTTACGGCAGCCGCCACGATGCGGAGCGGATTCCGACGCTGACGGATTTTGTGGAGGAGGGTGATTCCTTGACCGTGGGCGATCGCGCGGCAGCCGTAATGGAAGTGCCGGGACATACCTTGGGGCATGTGGCTTACTATTTTCCGCCCGTTTTGGAGTCTGAATCGGGTAAAAAATCAGATGGAACCGTGGGCGATGGGCCTCCTGGTGATTTATTTTGTGGCGATACGTTATTTTCAGGCGGTTGCGGGCGGCTTTTTGAGGGAACGCCAGTGCAGATGCTGCGATCGCTGGATAAATTTCGCCAGCTTCCCAACAACACTCGTATTTGGTGCGCCCACGAATATACCGAAAGCAACCTAAATTTTGCCTGCTCCATCGTCCCCGATGACCCCAACATCAACCGCTATCGCCAGGAAATTCAGCGACGACGGCAGCACCAAGAGGCAACGGTGCCCACCTGTTTAGCCATTGAGAAAGAAATCAATCTGTTCCTGCGTTGGGATGATCCGCAGGTCCAGCAAGCGGTGGGCACCCCCAACGATCCCATTCGCACCTTTGCGCGATTGCGAGGACGAAAAGACTTATTTTGATGGGCCGGGCATCAAAATAAGCCTGGCTTTGGTGATGTGAAACAGGGGCGATCGCTTGATTTTGACTGCCCTAAGGTCTCTGATCGTTTTGAAAACTTGATTACCCCTTCCCAGCCCACTAGGAATAATCACCCACTGCCAGACGGCGGAACTTAGATTAAAATTCAAATTAGATTGAACCGTTGCAAAACTGTAAAGTGCAATCGACCGTCCCCAAATTTATAAAATGAACATTAAGATGGTCAGGACGGCGGCAAGTTCGCTCCGACGGCAGATTGAGAACTCTGAAAAAATCCCTCTTCAGCCCCTTCAGGCGCACAGTTGGCGACAAAAGTCCAGAGATTTCACATTCTTTTCGTAAAACAGGCTACAGTTTAGTGGCGGATTTTTGAAATCCAAAGTTATTCTGTAGACATATTGGTCTCATTGGCATCACCCCGCAGAGTAAGGGGTTAGACTTTTGAGAGCAATATTTTGTGGCGAAAGTAGTTGACGAGCAAGCGACCGCTTTCAATCCCACCCCGAACAGTCCACCTAGTTTTATCAGGAGAGCGAGGAACGCAGCATGACCCAAGCCAAAGTACTTACCAAAAAGGGGAATGTTCTGGAGGAAACGTCGAAAAAGGCGGTGAAAGCAAATCCTAAGCCCGATATGGAGGCGGTTGACGCAAATAGCAACGTTGACGGCGCTAGTGAGGCAGAGGTTGTAACCAAGAAGCGCACGAACACTAAGGTAAGCAAGGCTGCTGCGCGCCGTAAAGCTGCTGCCGCGAAGAAGAAGCACTACACAGAAGATTCTATTCGTCTGTACTTGCAGGAAATTGGTCGAATTCGTCTGTTGCGGGCAGATGAAGAAATTGAGCTAGCCCGTAAAATTGCGGACCTGCTGGAAATGGAGCGGGTGTACGACGCTCTCGATGAGGAGTTGGATCGGGATCCCACTTATCAAGAGTGGGCCGATGCGATGGAAATGAAGTTGTCGGCGTTCCGTCGGCGCTTGCATGGGGGTCGCCGCGCCAAGGACAAAATGGTTCAGTCCAACTTGCGCTTGGTAGTGTCGATCGCCAAAAAATACATGAACCGAGGCTTGTCGTTCCAGGATTTGATCCAGGAAGGCAGCTTGGGCTTGATCCGTGCCGCTGAAAAGTTTGACCACGAGAAGGGTTACAAGTTCTCCACCTACGCTACCTGGTGGATTCGTCAGGCGATTACCCGGGCGATCGCGGACCAATCTCGCACCATCCGCCTACCGGTGCACCTGTATGAAACCATTTCACGGATTAAGAAGACCACGAAGCTTCTGTCTCAAGAAATGGGTCGTAAGCCCACCGAGGAAGAGATTGCAACTCGCATGGAGATGACCATCGAGAAACTGCGCTTTATTGCTAAGTCGGCCCAGTTGCCCATTTCACTAGAAACACCCATTGGTAAAGAAGAAGATTCCCGCCTAGGTGATTTCATTGAGTCTGACGGTGAAACTCCTGAGGATCAGGTCGCTAAGAGCCTGTTGCGGGAAGATTTGGAAAGCGTGCTAGATACCCTGAGCCCTCGGGAGCGGGATGTATTGCGGTTGCGCTATGGCTTGGATGACGGTCGTATGAAGACCCTAGAAGAAATTGGGCAAATCTTCAACGTGACCCGTGAGCGGATTCGTCAGATTGAGGCGAAGGCGTTGCGCAAGCTGCGCCACCCCAACCGTAACAGCATCTTGAAAGAGTACATCCGCTAGGGCTGATGTGGTCAAGCATCGCTAAATGATGTTGGAGAGGGAGCGCTATTCTTAGTTGCTCCCTCTCTTATTTTTTGTTTCTTTATTCTTCAACATAGGGCTTGCAGATTTCCCATGCTGCATCAATGTGCTCTGCTGCTTCCCGTAGATGTTGGCTACAGCTATGGAGTTCGGCTGCTAACCGGGGACGTTCCCGACGATCATCTGCGTCCCCATCTTTTGCCATTTTGTTGGACAGTTGCCGCAGAAACTCGGCGAGCGCGTCGTAGTACAAGTCCCCAAGACTTTCGGCCAATTCTTCATGGCTCCCTGGATAGTCGTTAACCTGTTTGGTGTGTTTCACAATTTTTATAGCTAGGGCGTGTCATCAATTAAGAGCCAGAAGCCTTATACAGTGGGGAGTACA
>CALCTI010000433.1 GCA_937894105.1 uncultured cyanobacterium | reverse complement strand
ATCTGATTGCTCAATGATGAGGGCTTGAATCTCCAGGACAACCCGTTTGGTTTCTTGGGAAATGTTGAGATCCCCCATGATTTTGTCGCCCATAACCTTATCGCCCATGATTTTGTCACCGACGAATTTATCCCCAGCTACGTTGTCGCCGCTGCCGTAGTTATTTTGAGTGATGCCCATTGGATTTGAATTTTGGAGACTTGAATTTTGGTAAACGTTAATGGTGCCGAAGTTATTGGTAAAGGGTGACGATCGCCCGTCCCTCTCTTCGAAATTATGGCGATCGCCCGGATCCCCCACTATTGACACCGCAATATCGTCAATTAAGCTGCGAATATCGACCTGAACATAACTAATCTCACATTGTTGATTTTCGCGACTGAGACCAATTCATACTCGCTTTCGGCTTAATCGGTCACTTGCACTCACCATAGCAAGAAGCTATTGAGCAAAGCGCGGCTTCTCCTATCCAACCTTGGCGATCGCCCCCACCCCATCACCCCTTTGCAGAAGACGCCGATGCCTTTTTTGCGTTTAACTTGTGAAGGATTTCCGCGTGGATTTCGGCGGTAATGGGATAGGAAGAAACCAGGTTCATGCCAATAATTAGGGCGATCGCCGGTAACAGTCCGGTAAGGAGTCGAATCGCCAATAATGCCGAGTCGGGCTGTATATCCGGCACCCCTTGCACATAGCCGGACAGTTCAATAATTTGCCCCATTAACCACAGGGCGATCGCTAGCCCCATCTTTTGGAGAAAAATCATCAGGGAATAAAACGTACCCTCCTGACGCTGCCCGGTTTTTAGCTCGTTCGCATCCACCACATCGGGCAACATAGACCAGGGAATTAAATAGGCCGTGGACACGCCCACCCCCGCCAGCATATACAGGGCATACATCAGCAATACCTGCCCCGGCTGTACCAGCAAAAGCCCCACCTGGGCCACCAGCCACAGGGAGACGCCCATTAAATACGCGCTGCCCTTGCCAATGGTTTTGCTGAGGTGTCCCCATAACGACAGGCAGGCGATCGCCGTTCCTTGAATCGCCAGGGCTGCTTTGGGAAAATCTGCATCCGATAGCCCCATCCAATTCACCACAAAAAACGGGGTCATGGCGCTAGTTAACTGCACGGCGGACCAGGAACACAGGTAAATGCCGACCACAGATTGGAACGGACGACATTTTAGGGCGATCGCAATTTGCTGTCTGAGGGGGCGGGCATCACAGGAAAAATCATCCTTGGCCTGGGCTCTCTCATTGGGAAGCACTCGCTTGTAGGTGCCCGCGACACACAGCAAAATCGGCACCATCGCCACAATTCCGCAAATGCCCCCCAGCATCAAATGGCTCGTCGCCGGATCGTCAATACGCTGAAGAATTTGCTGCGCTACAATTAAGGACGCAATTTTGCCGCCAATGGAAAAGGTGAAGCGAAAAGTATTGAGCTGGGTGCGCTCGTTATAGCTGTGGGTAATTTGGGGGGGCAGGGCCGTATAGGGCAAGGTGACGGCGTTGTAGGCAAATTTAAACGCAAAAATAATCGTTAGGTAATACCAAAACAGTGCCCACTGGTTTTCAAAGGGCACCAGCCACAGCAGGAAAAAACACAGGCTGAATGGCGCGGCTCCCAGCACAATCCATGGATAGCGCCGCCCCCATCGTGATCGGGTGCGATCGCTGAGAATGCCCACCACCAAGGTGCTAATGGCATGTCCAATCTTGTCAGCAAATAAAATCAAGCCCGCCAATCCTGGGCTTAATCCTGCCACCGCCGTGAGGAAATACAGCCAAAAGAAAATCAGCAAGTTGGCGGTAATAGCAGGACCAAAGTCCCCCGATCAAAACGATAACTTGGCTAAAAACGATAAAGGCTGGGGCTGGGCAGAGGAAACATTTCGTTTGGGTAGAGACAGAGCAGGGCTAGACATAGGATTCGACCGCTGGCTTAGGGGTGAGTCATCCAGGTCAGGCAACTCAGTCGCTGGTCTCTTAACCTATTCTTAGGCGTCCCATTAATTCAGGACTGGCTTGTGCCAGTGTAAAAAATGTCAAGGGAAAACGGCGGCGATCGCAAATATCCAAGGGTGTCACCCCTAAAAGCTATAGGGGCTGCTGAATTCCCGGTTCTGGCTAGGGGATGGAAGAGAGGGCGATCGATGGCAACGCAGGCAACAATTGAAACCCTTTGAAGATGGAAGAAATACTAACCTGATGATTAGCTCATATTAATCTTTTGTTAATCAATTAACTGTCTTCAAAATGACCATCTTTACGGCTGAGTTGGGTTGGTTTCGTTTTTTCGCGCTTTTAGTTTCAATAGAATTTCGCTGTGGATCTCGGCGGTGATGGGATAGAAGTAGGTGAGGATGATGCCGAAGATTAGGGCGATCGCAGGCAGGGGACCAATCAGCAACCGAATTGCCCACAATGCAGAATCAGGCTGAACCGGCGGCGGCGCATCGGGAACGCTCTTGATATAACCCGCCCACTCGATAATTTGCCCCACAAACCACAGGGCTAGGGCTAAGCCCATTTTTTGCAAAAACACCATAAAGGAATAAAACACCCCTTCCCGCCGTTGCCCCGTTTTTAGCTCGTCCGCATCAATCACGTCCGGCAACATAGACCAGGGCACCAAGTAAGCCGTAGATACCCCTGCTCCTGCCATAACGCACAGGGCATACATCAGCGGCACTTGCCCTGGCTGAAGGAACAGCAACCCCGCCTGAGCCACCAGCCAGACGCTCATTCCCATAAAGTACACTCCCCGTTTGCCAACGGTTTTGCTGAGGCGTCCCCAAACCGGTAGGAATGCGATCGCCGTTCCCTGTACCGCCAGGGCCACATTGGGAAACTCCGCCGCATCCAGCCCCATCCAGCTCACCACGTAAAACTGCATAATTGCGCCAATAAGCTGCACCGCAAACCACGAACACAGGTAAATGCCCACCACGTACTGAAAGGGACGGTTGCCCAGGGCGATCGCAATTTGCTTCGTGAGCGGCAGTTGTTCTTCGGTGACTTCTCCCGCTGCTTCCTGAGCAATTAACGCGCGCTCTTTGGGCATGGATCGACGGTAGGTGCCTGCCACGCATAGGAAAATCGGAACCACGGAGATAACGGTGCAAATTGCGCCAAGAATGAGGTAGCGCTGAACCAGGTCCTCAACGGACTGGAAAATTAGCTGCGCCAATATCAGGGAAGCAATGCTGCCGCCAATGGAGAAGGAAAAGCGAAAGGTATTTAAATTGGTGCGCTCGTTGTAGTCGTCCGAAAGCTGAGGCGTTAAGGCGGCGTAGGGCAAGGAAACGGCGGTATAGGCCAGGTTAAACAGGGTGGCGATCGCCAGGTAATACCAAAACAGTGCCCATTCATCCTGGAACGGAATCCACCACTGC
>CALCTI010000432.1 GCA_937894105.1 uncultured cyanobacterium | reverse complement strand
GTCGAGACAACCGTGGGCGTGGTAACAACGGACGCGAAAACTACAGTCGAGACAACCGTGGGCGTGGTAACTACGGACGCGACAACTATGAACGCCGGGATGATCGGTCTCCCGGCGATCGCCCATTTAGTCGCCGCGATTCCCAAGGAGGATACCCATCGCGGGATTCGCGAAATCGCTACGACTCGCCACGGAGGTCAAAACCTTCACGAGGTAATCGGGGCCAAGATTACCGGGATCGCGATCGCTACCAAGGGCACGATTCCCAATCCGCGTCATCTAATCAGCGCTTTAAGAAAAATCCTTTTTCTGATAACGACGGCGACGATCAGCTCAGGGACCAAACTCAAGAGCAGCCCAACGACTTAATTTACGGTCGCCACTCAGTTTTGGCGGCGTTGGAATCGGATGAGCGATCGCTGCACAAAGTTTGGATTCTATCAAGCCTGCGCTACGATCCCCGATTCCATCAACTTCTCCAAGAGGCAAAAACGGGGGGCACCGTTATTGACGAAGTTCCCCGCCCTCAGCTAGATCGCCTCAGCGATGGCGCCAATCATCAGGGAATTATTGCCCAAATTTCTCCCTATGAATACACGTCCCTTGACGATCTCATCACCAAAGCGAAAGAGTCCAGCGATCGCCCAGTGATTGTGGTCGCCGACGGTATTACCGATCCCCATAACCTGGGGGCGATCGCCCGCACTATCGAGGCCCTAGGGTTACACGGCTTAATTATTCCCCAGCGTCGCGCCGTCGGCATTACCTCCACTGTCCTCAAAGTTGCATCAGGATCCCTAGAAAACCTAACCGTTTCCCGAGTGGTCAACCTTGTGAAATCCCTCGAAGCATTAAAAGAAGCTGGATTTTGGATTTACGGCATTGACTCCAAAGCCAGCAGCGACCTGCACAAAGCCACCTTTGATACCCCAATTGCCCTGGTAGTCGGCGCGGAAGGAGCCGGCTTGGGGGTCCTGGTACAGAAAAACTGCGATGTGATGCTATCCATTCCCCTTTCAGGTAAAACCCCTAGCCTTAACGCATCTGTCGCCACTGGCATGGCCCTTTATGAAGTCGCCCGCCAACGCTGGAACGCCACTTTAGACTTAAGCTAAGGCGCGCCATCAGATCCTCCCAAAAGCTCTACGCAGTAGGGAATACCGCGCTTGGTTTAAAAACGGCCTAGGGGCTGTAAACCGCGTGGAGCAAAATGTTGAAATTCAACGAATAACCGCTCCTGCTCTTTCGGTTGATGAATATTGGGGAAAACATAACAAATATCTAGAGAAAAAGTTTGTCTTGATCCCAATTCCAGATAGCAGCGAACTACCTTAGAAAGTGCTGATCCCTTACACTTCCCAACTTTAAAGGCGATCGCTCCGTATTCACGATGCTAGAACCTAGGCGGCAAACGTGTTATCAACAAACAGAGTGATTTTTTAAGTGATCGTAATCGACAAATCTGAATCAATTTAGAAAACTGGTCAAAAAATCGAATTACACCTTCAGTTTTTTGACATCGTCAACTTTCTATCATCGGCTTATATCAGGTAATCATTACTTTTACTAATAATTGCAGCAAAAATCCCAAAAATGCGTTGCAATAGAACCGTGTCGCTTCAAAATCCCAGAATTTTTTGAAAAAATAGCCCGAGCATGGACGGCGTAAGCCTCTCAAGCTAAACTGTTTTTTCCATCTGGTATCTGCTAAGTCAGACAGCTTTCTCAGCACTATTGATAATAGATGCAAACCTTTGGGTAAAAGAAGATAACCCCACACAGACCTATGAAAGAGCTTTTCACAAGTTTGCTTAACTCCGTTGGTCTCGCCTATTGGGTCAAAATTGATACCCAAGCTCCAACGTGCACCTACTATTTTGGTCCTTTCCGCTCTCGCTCTAAAGCTAAGTCAGCTTCAGGGGGCTATGTGGAGGACCTGAAAGGGGAAAACGCCCAAGATATCCAAGTGGTGGTTCAGCGCTGCAAACCGGATCAGTTAACCATCGTGGCAGAGCCAGAATCGGTGGAAAGCTCGTCAGCCATGCAGATGGTCAGTGGTCGCATTTAAGTGGTGCCGCGAGTAAGTAATGCCGCGAGATTGTGGTTAGTAGTTGGCACGGCTGCAATTTTGCCCTTATTTCTGCGGTTAGAAAAAAGAAATAAGGCAATTTATACATAAAAAGCAGCGTAAACCCTTTTGTCATACGGATTCTGCGCTGTTTCAGACGTAATATATAATTTTCTAATTTTGACGACTGTTCCCCAGCTCTTCTCCACTGGAGTCTGTCGATAATCTACAGTAAATTCATTCATCACAGTCAATTGCTGCTGAAAGGCGTTGAGTTCTGTGGTGTGTGGCTAGTACCAATTCTCTAAATTAAAGCGATATAAAACACCCTTTAAATCTTTTTTGTTTCGGTCTCTGACAGCTCTCAACTTAGAAAAATTGGTATAGGAACGCATCATTGACTTTGCCAAAGCTTCGCGAATGACAAGCTCAGCGCCCATTGGAGCCTCTTTTATTGAAACGGAGCAACCACAATCACGTTGCCAGATATCAGAGTCCGGTTGAGAAGGGCTGTAGCAAGGCAGTCAGAGCGTGCTGAACTGATATGTTTTGAAGTATCCTTCCACAGTTGGCAAAGCCAATAGGGCGGGCTCCCAACTTTAGCAGAGCATCTCAACGTGCCTTTGTTTCTGTTGAGCTGACTATGTTGGACTAACTGATATCAAACAAGACTTACGCAAAATGGTAATGATGCAACGTAATGTAGGCTGAGCCTTAATTTACAGAAGATTCAAGTTTTTCGAAATTGAGTGACCATCACATTGCATCATTACCCGCAAAATTTCCATTGCCCCCCCCCCTTCAACGCTGCTCAGGATCCGCCCCTCCCTGAGGGCGAGTGGCTTCCGGACTTCATTCACTTTTCATCGTCACCGTTTTTGCTTTCCTTCTCCCCAGAAGAAAGGGGCTGGGGGTGAGAGAAACCAAAGGCTTTGGGTAAGTCCTGTCAAATCCAATCCCTGCGAAGGTTCTAGCCCCTAGCATTTATATTTCATAGGGCGTGTACTCCCTGTGAATTAACGTTTCTGGAGTTTTTACTAGGAGCTGTCATCAATTGAATCCCTAAGTCAAGATCCGTAAAGGTTTCAGCCCCTAGCCTTGTTTGTTTAAAAGGGGGCGCGTACTCCCCACTGCATAAGGCTTCTGGAGATTAATTGATGATACGGCCCTAGGGCATCTGCTTAGCTCGACGCAAAAGGCTCTCAGGTTACTATTCTTCTTTATTTTTGACACCCCGCATAATTCGGGACAGCTCAGACTTTTCGTTAACAGAGGTTCGAGTGGGTGATCCGCTAATAATTCGTTCGAATTCACGGAAAGAACCACGAATTTCGGGACCATTTTTGCTAATAGTGTATTCTCGGATGCCCTTGTCGTGTTCTGAGCCTCGCATTTTAAATACATTAATTGCACGACACATTTCTCCGCGAATTTCCACGTACTGCAACATCAAAATCGTGTCTGTAATCGTGGAAATATGGGAGTCCGTAATGGAGTGAGCACCCATAAATTGGTCCGTTGTATTGGTGAAGAAGCCAGTGATTTCTTCCTGCTTTGCAAAGCCTGTCACACCAATAACAAACTGGCGAAACGCATTGTTACTCACGCCCCTTGCCAACGCCGATAGGGAATCGATCGCAATTCGTGACGGCTTAAACTCAGAAATTTCCGACTTGATATTTTGCAGGTGATCCTCTAATCCTGCCGATTCAGGATAAGCACAAAGAATTTTCAACAGTCCGCGCTGTTCCAGGTCTTCGAAATCAATGCCCCAGGAATAGGCGTTTCGAGAGAGCTGTGCCCGCGACTCCTCATAGGCAAACAAGATGGCGCGATCGCCATTTCTACAAGCATTTTCGATAAACTTACTCACCAGCATCGTCTTGCCGGTACCCGTCGCCCCCGTAGCCAAAATAATCGAGTCGCGGAAAAAGCCACCGCCACACATTTGGTCCAGCGTTTCTACACCAGAGGATACCCGAGTGTTGGATGAACGCTGGGTCAAACGCATCGCTCCCAGCGGGAAAATGCTGATGCCATTGGTGGTCATCGTAAACGGGTACTCCCCCTTCATATGGGTCGTTCCCCGCAGCTTTAAAATTTCTAAGGTTCGCCGTCGACGCTCCCCTTCCAACACGTTACGCATAATCGTCACGTTGTCGGAAACAAATTCTTCCACCCCAAACCGCGCCACCGGTCCATACTCTTCATCCCGCTCAGTGGTCATGACCGTTGTCACCCCCACCAACTTCAAACGAGCCACCAGCCGAAAAATTTCCCGACGCACCACCGACGCCGCATCGTACTGCTGAAATACTGCTGTAATTGAGTCAATGGAAACTCGCTTGGCCTTGTACTTTTGAATGGCGTATTGAATACGCTCAATTAACGCCGACAAATCAAAAATTCCAACAATATCTTGCCAGTCGGGATCGTGAGACGCGTCTAGAATAAATAGCTTGCCCGCGTCAATTAGCTCTTGCAGATTCCAGCCAAAACTTTGGGCATTAGTAATAATATCAACCGGCGATTCTTCAAACGTGACAAAAATTCCCGGTTCATTGAAGCTAACGATGCCGTTGTACAAAAACTGGGTGGCAAACAATGTTTTTCCTGTTCCTGACGTTCCGCTAACCAGGGTCGCTCGCCCCACAGGAAGCCCTCCATGACTGATATCGTCAAATCCTTCAATCGCGGTACGAATTTTCTGGATGCCCATCATTTCTTGAACGCCCATTACATTGGTTTCGTTGTCAGCCATTAGAGCTCGAAAAAATGATGTGTAGGAAAATAACTAAAAACGCACAGATTCGATTTACAAAACCAGGCTTAGAAAGTCTAGAACAGTTTCAGTCCTTATGACATGCTTTGCGCCGCCCCTGTAATGCTCATCAGAAAAGGATTTCGCCTGATGTTTACTCCCTAATCAATAATAATTGCTCATGTTGAGAATACGTAATGTTTTCTCACCGAGTTTCGTCGAAGTCTGGCGATCGCTCACCTAATTTTGGAATTAAAAGCTTTGCTTTGATTTTTAATGACCGAACAACTATCGAAGCAACCTAACAGCGATAGAGGCTGGGGGTGTCATTCACGCAACTTCAGAGGCTTTACGCAATGAAGAGTATACGCCTCTTGAAAGAAAGGATGCTGGGGGGTGAAGTGATCGGAGCTGGAGTTGTCAGGTCTATTGAACTGGAGATTGGATTGCCTTCCTAGCCATTCATTTGTGGATTTTTCAGAAAAACTAATACACAAATAAACTATTGAAAACTCATCGCAGGTTCGACGGCTAGATCGCCCCTTCCTCTGACAACTCTTCGTAGAGTAAATCCAGGCCAATTAAAACTTTCTCACGGTCCGACAAGTCGCCAATTATTTTCCGCACTGGCGGGGGCAAAATCTTAGCTAAAGTCGGCGTTGCTAGAATTTTATCCTCTTCCGCTAGCTGAGGATTCTTTAAAACGTCAATGACTTTAAGGGCATATACTCCTTGAAATTCTTCTTCTAATATATTTTTTAATGTTTTCAGAGCCCTCACTGAATTAGGAGTATTACCCGCTACGTAAAGTTTGAGGATGTAGGTCTTTTTAAATGGGATCATAGCTGCCTTGTGATGGAAAAGATAAATTTCTCGAAAGGAAATGACCAACAAAAAAGGCGCAAGTCCCAAAGGAGATACCGTGGCGATCGCAATCGCTTTAAGTCAATAATGTTGTTGGAAAAGTCGGCAAAAATATCCTTGTCTTATCAATCTCTCTATGCAACTAGTTCACTACAATAAATGCAATATGTCAGGGGCAGCCTATGGAAAGATGCCCCCAATGCTTTTCCCTTATGGCATTGAAGCATTTTCCTAAAGAAAGCCAAAATTACGATGTCTTAATTTTAAAATTGCAATACTTTAAGTTGAACGTCACTTGGAGCACCTCACTGGTTAGTCGCTGAGATATCCATTGCTTGTAGCTTTTGAGAAGCAATGATGAAATAGTTGAAAGCTTTCAGCGGATAGTGCCAAGCTCAAAAATCGAAATACTGGCACAAACTTTGTGGAGAAACGAAAACGATAGATTTGATGGGCGAAAAAGCTAAAGCTCTCGAGGTATGGAACGCCGGTACATCTCGCACAACTGGGCAATTACATCGATCAAAGTTAGTCGATAATCCAAAAGAATTTCCGGGCTACGCCCCTCTAGTTTAAGTTGCTTAGAGAACTCATCCATTAGCCACATATGGGTCTCTACCACTTTAGACACTGAAATATCGGCGAAAAATGCAGCATTCACTAAACTATCCAGCTTTTCGTTAGTGTCAGCATCTTCATCAAAATAGCTGAGAACAATTGCCCGGTATTCTTCTCTTAACACAGACATTAATTCTTCCTGTTCTTCAGGCTCAAGATTTCTAAGAAAGTTCTTTTGCTCACGCTTGTAATAAATGCCTAAATATCCCAACCTTGCCTGAAGTTTATCCGCAAGGCGGCGTTGTTGAACCATTAGCAATTTATGGTGTGCTTTGTTATGAGTTGAGAGTTTCGATTCTGTGGCGATCGAGCTTTTGGTATGTAGTTTTAGAAAGTCACCAATAGCCTGCTGTAAATGCTCTTCCCACAACCATTCTTCTTGTTCTTTATGATTCGTTAGTTGCACTTCTGCTTGGTGATAGTGCCATGTTGCCTCTGTAGATGAGTCAAGACAAGAAAATACGTTGGCGTCCTTTTTTAAAGCTTGCTTATTGTGATCATCCTGAAGAGAGAAGATAATAGCCGGCAGCAAAATTGCTCGCTGGTACAGTTGTGCAACTAACGGAGAGAGCAGGGGACCGCCCTTAAGAATAATGCCGTCTAATTCGTGGCGATGGGCGTCTAAACAGTCGATAAAGCCTTCAACATCTCGAAAAGTAAATAGGGTTGCCTGCTCTTCATTTAATCCCTGTTGAATTAGCGCTTCATCTTCTTTGGAGTCGACAAATGCGGCAAGGATAAGTTTCGGATGTGGCACTGCTGAAGACGTAGACATGCGATCGCAACGCTGAGATGAATGTCAACCACGCCTTAGAACAGGAAAAGCTTTGCAGGCTTTGCGGCCACAAAGCTGCGTGCAACGGTGCTAAAGCGAATTTTAAAATTCTATATATGAGTGTATGTTAACCGCAATTTACATTGCACAAGGATTTGTAATTTTTACTAGTGTGTAAAGCTCAATTTCTCAGCGGCATCTTGCCTCGCTTTTCCTGAGCACATTAGCTCCTTATAAAGCTTCCCTTGACAGTAGGTGGGGAAGCTCTTCTGACTCAAGCTTGTGGTCGAAGACTTTGAGCTTGGAATAGACGCTAGAGATTCTCTCCCCCCTTATTGAAGGAGACTAGAGGCTGTCATCAATTGAATCCCTCAGTCAAGAGCTGTAAGGGTTTCAGCCCCTAGCCCTGTTTGTTTTTAAAAGGCGCGTACTCCCCACTGCATAAGGCTTCTGGAGATTAATTGATGACACGCCCTAGGCTGACCTAGCCTTTTTTTCTCCATCAGATTCACGTCTGAAATAACCTAACGGAAAAAACAAACAACAATTACGGCAAATCAACCCCCTGCTAGCAGCAAAGAGGGTAAATCACCAATGATTTTATTCACGGATTAAAAACTGGGGCGGTAGGGATCGAACCTACGAATGGCGGAACCAAAATCCGCTGCCTTACCGCTTGGCCACGCCCCAATGCTGTGAAGCTCATGTATATTAACAAGTCTTGACCAGCTTTTGTCAACTGATTAGGCGAAAAATATTTTTCCTGGGTAACAGCAGAATTAACGCCCGGAATTTTGTCTTTTTCCCAAGGGGTGAGGCACTAGGACAAAGGGTTAGAGATTCGTTGAGATGGCGTTGACGGGACAGGTGGGGATACATTGTTCGCACATGATGCAGCGCGATCGCACAAACTCTAGCTGAAAAGACTCGGGAGTTAGGCGCAACGCCCCGGTGGGGCACACACCGGTACATAAACCACAGTGGACACAGCTTTCTTCATCAATGGCAAGGGCGCGATCGCCGAGGGACACTTGGATATTGCGCGATTCCATCCACTCCAAAGCGGCATCGAGCTGATCAATATCCCCTGACAGCTCCACCACCAAGGTGCCCACTTGATTAGGAGCTACCTGGGCGCGAATAATATTTGCTGCCACATTAAAATCCTTAACCAGCCGGTAAGTAATGGGCATTTGCACCACGGTTTGCGGGAAAGTCAGGGTAACTCGTTTGCGCACGGCAGGCTCCAAAGGGGCGAGGCATTAGGCAGGCATCCACAGGACCAAGCATCGGCAGTCGGTTTCAGTAGCAATCTAAGGGAAAGGGATGGGCGCCCTTCGGCACCTTTGACTTTGCCGAGGGCACGTCATCAATTAGATTCAAGGGTCTTTAAGTCCAAAAGCTTTACCCAGTGGGGAGTGCCGCGCCCGCTTGAAAAATAACCTAGGTCCCAGAAACCGATTGGTCTAAGACTTTGAAGCTTTAATCAATGACGATCCCTCTCTCTTTAATTATGCTTCTATACTTTAAAGGTGTTGACCTTAAAGAATCTTCACGGGGTAGGCGATCGCCCCTATTGCGCCAGGCTTCCCTCTTGCAACCGTTACTTTCCCGCTGACTATGTCCCCATCCTCTGATCCTGCCAACGCGACTAATTCTCAGATGCCCGCCAATTCCAATCGCCTGCGAAACGTCGTGATTGCCGTTGTGGCAGTGGTTTTGGCGATCGCTTTGGGGCTGGGGTTGCAGGGGCTATCCAGGGATATTTCTTTGGAGCAGTTGGCGGAGCAATCGGTGCCGTTAGATGGGGCACTGAACAACAACAAGCCAACTTTGGTGGAGTTTTACGCGGACTGGTGTACAAGCTGTCGGGCGATGGCGGGAGATATGGCGGAATTGCGCGATGTGTATGGCGATCGCGTTAATTTCACAATGTTGAACGTGGACAATGCCAAGTGGTTGCCGGAAATTCTTAGCTATCGCGTTGACGGCATTCCCCATTTTGTTTACTTGGATGCTAATGGTCAGGAGTTGGGGCAGGCGATCGGTGAGCAGCCCCGTTTAATTTTGTCCGAGAATTTAGAGGCCATGACAAACTCAGAGCCGCTCCCCCACGTATCCCAAGCGATCGGGCAAACGTCAGAGTTTCAGCCGACCCTATCGGGCGGCAAGGGCAACCCATCCAGCACTGATCCCCGCAGCCACAGCTCCCAAGTGGTATCTGGAACCTAGAAAAACTGTGTACCAATGGAGCTAAAATTCCTGATTTTTAAACATTAGTTTTGAACAACCAGCGCCTTACTACCTGTTCTAATACTTTACTTTCGAATCAACTTTCTTCTCAAATTTATAAGCCGCCTTCGCTTTTTCCTATCCTATGACGCGCGTCCTTGAACAAAACATTTACATTCGATCTAGCGCCACTGCCGTTGAAAAGTGCTTAACCGATTTAGAATTAATGCATCGTTGGCTTAATCCAGCACTATCCTGTGAACCGATTGGAGATTGGTCCACAGAATTAGGGTCTCGCAGTCGATTTCGCATCAAAATTCCACTGCTTCAGCCAACTTTAAATAACATGGTAGTAGAGCGACGGCCGGGGTTAATTATTTGGCAGTTTAAAGGATTTTTTGAAGGGCGCGATCGCTGGGAATGTAGCCCAGAACGTGAAGGAACTCAGCTTACCAATCGCTTTGAATTTGAAATACCCAACCCTATTATTCGCCAGGGATTTAATTGGTTTGCCGCTGACTTTGTACGACAGGATATGCAAGCCCAACTGCGACGTTTAAAGCGAGTGGCTGAAGAGGTGTATCTTCTAACGGCTAAGGTTTAGTTGTGCTTCCAAGCTTTAATAATTAAAGCCATCTTTCTAACTCTTTTCAGTCTATACTCCCAAAGTCGTATCAATATAGCTTAGAAGTTCACTATGAACTGTATTGGCATTGCCTAAAACATTCAATACTTTCTGGGCAATACGGTTTGGCAGTAAAGATAGGCAGGTAACTTTTGCGATCGCCCGCCCCACTATTTTCCAGTTTTTCCTAAGAGTGCTGTCGTACTTTAAGGCTTGCCACAGGTATAGAAATGCCCAAGGAACATTGCGCCGTCGAATGGCACCACTAAAGGTTTGAAAATAGAGAAATTCATAGAGATTAGCTAAACTTCTAGCCCGAGCAACTTTGATAAAATCCTTCTGTTGACTCGTTGAAGAATTTAGTTTTTGACGCTCCAAAGCTCGCTCAATGGTTCTTCGAGAATCACGTTCTAATCGTTGGGTATTGGCGGAGGAGGAGTATCGGGAAACTTGATAGTTAACCTGGGGCATAGGAATAGCAGCGATAGGGTAACACTCGCTAATTCTTAACCATAAATCCCAATCTTCAGCTAAGCGTAACTGGGGTGGAAAATTTCCCACTTCTGCCAGAACTGATCGACGCACCATGGGACTAGAGCCATTGTCCAAGTAGTTTTGCATAAGCAATTCTAAGGATGCTTTGATACCTGGTGATCGCAAGCTGCCGGGGCGAAAAAAGTTGTTTTGTCCATCAACACAATGGGTGAAACTGTAGACTAAACCAACGTTAGGATTCTGCTCTAAAAACAGGAATTGCGCCTGGATTTTATCAACACTCCACTGGTCATCAGCATCTAAAAACGTAATATATTTCCCTCGCGATCGCTCAATTCCTCGATTGCGAGCCAAGGATGGCCCCGAGTTTTTAAATCGATAGCAGAAAACCTCAATTTTCTTTTTTAATAAATAAGACCCGTTCGCCTTTTCCCACTTAGCGACGGATTCAATAGCCTTATGCTCAGATCCGTCATCAACAACAATAATTTCAAAACATTCAAAACTTTGCCTGACTACAGAAGCTAGCGTTTTAGAAATGGTGTTTTCAGCGTTATAAAAAGGAATAACAATAGAAACTAAGGGGTTATTCATAGAATCAACGTCCCTAAAGAAAATAAAAAATATCCCTAGAAATTAACCTGAATTGAAGCCAAAAAAAACTGTTCCAATTCATCCCAATCCCGACGGCGTGTTAGCCAAGCCCTAACATTCTTTCTCGGCAGCGCCCAAATAATCGCACACTTTACAAAGAACTTAGTAATATTTTTTCCTTGTGTCAATAAATTTCTGTCGTAGAAAATCGCCTTTATTCCGTACCCAAAAGCAAGGCAAGCACGCCCTCGCATAGGATCACCATCCATCGCCTCAAAAGCCAGAATTTTATATCGATTTGCTAGGCTTTGTTGAATAATATTATGACGATTCGGCTTTAATTTTTGAGCCTCTCGGCGAATAATAGCTAAGCTACCTGCTTCCATTTTTCGCACATTAGTTGACGCGGTTTTTCCTCCCTGACGATATAAAACTTGAGGCGCAGGAACCGACACAACGCTCGATTTTTCTGCTAGCCGAATCCACAAATCCCAATCTTCAGAATGGGTTAGGGTTTCGTCAAACCCATTCACGGATTTAAACACGTCCCGCCGAATCATGACATTAGATCCACTCTCAACCACATCAATAATTAATAGCTGAATCCAAGGCTCACCACTAATGGTGGGATAGCCCCCTCGCCGAAAGAAATCACCGTTTAAGTTAATGCTATTAATCCAGCTATAAACAAAACCTGCATGAGAATTGCATTCAAGGGCAAGATATTGTGCTTCTAACTTATCAACGGTCCATAAATCATCAGCATCAATAAAGGTTAAATAGGTTCCTTTGGCTAGGTCAGCTCCTTTATTTCTGGCCTTTGAAACACCTTGATTCTGAGTCCTTACCAGTTGAATGGAAAGGTTCTTTTTCAAAGAGGAAAGTCTGTCATTAATAAACGTCTCAACGGTTGCTTCGGTGCTGTCAGTGGAACCATCATCAATAACGATGACCTCACATCTGGTCTCAGAAAAATCAATAGACTGCTTACAAATTGATTCCAGCGTTTCTAGGATTGTATTTTCACCGTTATACACAGGAATAATAATCGATATATCCATAGGCTTAGATAGTTTCTGATCAATCTCCTGTCTTACATTGCTGTCTCGACGCTACGCTCAATGGTTGAGGTGGTAATGGTTTTCTGATTTTCCTATGGTAGAAAATAGGACTTTCAAGCGATCCCCATAAGAATACAATTTCAATTCTTATTATTTTTTTCATGGTTTTGCTAGCGATCGCCCACTCAATTCCTTTAATAAGCAACCGCTTGAGACTACCGAAACTAGTCTTAAAGGCTAGATATCGGTGTTGCGATCGCGGCGAATTAATCAGTCTCAAAGCATAAGTTGCTAATCCACACCCCCGAGCCAACTGAGTTAAATATTTTTGAGTGAGTCGCCATTGGGGAATTTGATGATGGCTAATTAAATCAGGGTTAAACCAAATTTCCCAGCCATATTTATGTAGGTATAGCAAAGGCTCATAGTCGTCACCTTGTAATAGAAACTGGGGCGGTTTTCCCGTTAAAAGCTGTTGTCTCGGCACCGATTTTAGCCACTTTAAGCGGTCAATAAGGAGGGCGGCGGAGGGGGGAAGCTGTAGATTTTGTGGTGAAAATAGGCAGGGCTGGTTGTTGTAATCGGGATAGTCGCGAACGGCTAGAAATTTCTCAATTTGTTCAAAATTTTCCGGCGGCGGCGTTTCATAATTTCCCACAACGGGACCGGCGATCGCTCCAGCATTAGGATGACTTTGGGCAAATTTCCAGGCTGCACTGATCCAGTGGGGAACAAGAAAATTATCATCGTCCACAAAAATAACGTAGCGTCCATGGGCTAAATCAATACCCTTCCAGCGAGCATAGGCTGCCCCTTGACGAGGTTCGAATCCATAGCGAAGAGGACATATCATCCAACCGTCTTGCCAAGACCGAATAACTTCAGCGGTGCGATCGCCACTGTTATTGTCAACAACAATAATTTCCCAGCTTAATGTTTCCGGGATATTAAACTTTTGAAAGGACTTAAATAGATCAGGCAGCCGACTTTCACCGTTAAAAGTTGGAACAATAACGCTAATTTCACAGGTGCTGTCATTATCAGTAACCTTATCTGCCATATCTAGCCTTGAAGTTGCTTTTTGGAATTAATTTTTAAAGGTAATTTCTATAGCTGATTTTTAGGAACGATTTTTAAAGGCGATTTTAAATGTAATGGAGCCTAGGGCGTGTCATCAATTAAGAGCCAGAAGCTTTATGCAGTGGGGAGTTCACGCCCTTTCAAAACAAAAAAGACTAGGGGCTGAAACCGTTACAGCGAAAGGCTTTGAAGTTTAAATGATGATAGCCCCTAGTTTAGGCATGGCAATAACAGTCTCGATAAAATAGCAGATTTAATATTCAGCTAAATTTATTTTTTAGTCTTACGTTTTAGTCTTATATTTTAGCTTTTCCGCCAAAGCCTAACAAAAGTTACTTTGGATTAGATTCCATAATCGAAGTGGGCATTGTGCCACTACTCTTTGGACTTTTTTTACGCAAGTTAAACTGCATTTTCCTTAGGCGTTGATACCCCATAAAAGCGGGGCTAATTAAATTGCTATAAAGCAACGTGAATTTACAATCAATGACTAAGTCATACCCCAATTTACTACGAAACTTAAGGCAATGAGAGATTAGCTTGCGGGCGTCGTTCAAAGCGTAGAGCGCCGTCCATAGAGGGCGTTTCCATTGGGGCAGTCGCAGCATTCGAATGACGTATCGAGTTAAACCAACGCCTCTCAAAAAGGGGATCAAATAGTGCCGTTCCAGTCGCCATTGGGGAATCAGATGATCGATTTCCATTGCTGGGTTATACCAAACTTCCCAACCTTTTCGCTGCAGGTGAACTAGGGTTTCTAAATCCTCAGAAGTGAGCATGCTGTCAGCAGTTCGCCCTCCTAGAATCAGGGTTTTGGGCACTGCTTTTAGCCATGCTTCCCGTTGCACTACTAATCCGGCAGAGGGTGGCAAAACCCTGTACTCTAATTCGTACTGGAAAGGGCGATCGCCTCGCTCTACAATTGCCAAAAAGGGGCGAATATACCGAATTAATTCTATCTGGTGATTCTCTGGAAAAACCCCATGAATTTTCCCTCCAAATGCACCTAGCTTTCTGTTGCTTTGGGCTCCCAATTCAGCGAATTGATAAACTTGATAAACCCAGTTAAGAGACGGAATATTATCGTCATCTAGAAACGCAATCCACTTGCCCTGGGCCATTTCCACAGCCCTTTGGCGAGCATGGGCAGCCCCTTGCTTCATTTCCCTGAAATACCGCAAAGGCACCCTAGACGTGTCGTGTTTTAGCTGCCAGCTTTCCTGAAAGTCATGGACTACTTCCAGGGTGTGATCGGCGCTGTTATTGTCAATAACAAGCACTTCCCACTGTATATTTTCTAGCTGTTGCTGAGCAGCTAGACACTCCAGCACTTGGGGGATACGCTGGGCACCGTTATAAGTAGGAATAGCGACAGTTATATGACAGGTCATAGGTTTAAAGGCGTCGCTGCATGGAAAACAGCTTCCGAAAAGTCGACGAAGATGTTGAATGCAACGGCCGTTTAGATTGAAGTTCTACTACATCACCCTTCTGCTGCTGATGTCCTTTAACCGAACAAGTGGATAAAAATTTAACTTGACTTGACTGCGTATGGGTTTGACTGCGTATGATTTGGGTCGCGCCATCACTCCACTCCAGAAGCCTTACGCTGTGGAAAGGTGCCGCCCCCTGTCAAAAAATGTGCCCGGGGTTAAAACCCTTGGGAATTAAGGCTTTGAACTTTAAATGGCAGCCCCTAACCACGCCGTCAAAATCACTGCCAGTTCCTCTTCCATCACAATTTAAAGAACAATTGGACCGTTCGGCTACTACTTATTCTCTCTGAGGGACGAGCTAGGTGCTTCGGTGAGGGGACGGTGAGGTAAGCGCGGCACGCGGGTTAAGGTGAGCAGGAACTGGTGCGATCGCCCGAGCGCGGGAAATCGACCGAGCAGGGATTCAGCAATAGCGGGGGGCAAGACCCCACATAGCATTAGTTTACCTAGGGTTAACAGCCATTGTTTCCATTGCTTTGCGCTGCCACGATCCCATCGAATAACCTGCAACAAAAATCGCAGGGTGGTTAAAGACGAAACGCCCCACTGGGCATGGCAGGGGCGGTCTAGGGATTTAAACGCCAGGTATTTGTATCGATTTCCCCAAATAATGTAACGGTGATTATCCAGGGCGGGGCGATCGCGCTGGAGTTCTCGCTCAACGATTTGATGGCTGGCCGCTTCGTGGGCAAGGACGTTAATAGATGCAGAGGTGGGGCGCTGACGGTAAAGAATTTGCACCTTTGGCACCAGGGCAACGGGCCCCGTGGCGGCAAGACGGAGCCACAGATCCCAGTCTTCCGAGTGGCTCAGGGTGGCGTCAAATCCTTGGGATTGGACTAAGGGCGATCGCCGAATCAGCACATTGGAGCCACTGGAAATAAAGTCCGTCACCAGCAAATGTTCCCGAATCCAGCCGTCAAAGGGAGCGTCAATAACCTGTCCCAACCGTTGTCCATAGTTGTCCATTAGCTCGGTCCAGCTATAAACCATCACCGCGCTGGGATGGCGTTGTAGGACCGCCACCTGATCCGCTAATTTTTCCGGCAACCATAAATCATCAGCGTCCAGAAAACCAATAAAATCACCTTGGGCAATTTCAACCCCTCGGTTGCGCGTTGCCGATACGCCCCGGGGTCGCATTTCCGATTGCATTTTAGATTGAATCTCGGGCTGTGCCGACGATCCCTGCCACCGTATGCGCCCTAAGGAATCTTCCGTCGCCAGGTGAGCGACAACGCGGCTTGTTTCATCGGTGGATCCATCGTCCATCACCAACACTTCAAAATTTTCAAAAGTTTGGGACAGCAGCGATCGCAGAGTTTCGCCGATGGTTGCGGCTCCATTGTGCACCGGAATAATGACCGAGACCAAAGGCGATCGCCCCTGGTAAATTGGGGGTGTAGGGTTAGAGGGGTCTGGCGATCGCTGGTGTTGTTCCACAAGACTGGAAAGCTAAATTGGTAAGGTTACAGGCAGCAGAGATTTAATAATTCAACAAAATTACTTAAATTCAATAAAATTACTTAGTAGCGTTGAACTCTAAAAGATCTTGCTCCATAGAACGGTGTCTAAAAGCTCTGCCCTTAAAAGCTCTGCCAACAGGCTTATGCCAAGAGTCGTTTATTTAGAGTCATTGATTGACATCTAGGAAAACCCATCAAAACTGCGGTCTTTCAATCATGCTCCCAGGAGCGGTCTCCAGTGTTTTTGTCCATATCGTCACCTTCGACCCTGTGCTTAACTTTCTAGGGCGCGTTATCGACTAACCTCAGCAGCCTTAAGTTTTAGAGGATCCTGCCCCCAGCTTGAAAAACAACCTAGGAGCTGAACTCTTTATAAGTTAAGGCTTTGAAATTTAATTAACGATAGCCACCAAAGCTAATGCCCTAGATTCTGAGTATTTTCAGCGACTATCCATCCCAAAGTTCCAACCGTAAGTTGTCATGTTGACCCCTAGTTTTGCCGCGATCGCCCCTATTGT
>CALCTI010000431.1 GCA_937894105.1 uncultured cyanobacterium | reverse complement strand
GTTGCAGCCTACGACAAGATGAGTCGTGCTTGAGACTTTTCAGACATCCTCTAAGGAGAATTGGTGGCGATGGCGACGCTACTGGGGTGGGTGGGGCGGGTTCGCTCGAGTAAAAGGTATGGGTTCCAGGGTTTGTTTTCTCGCCTGCGGTCTCCCCATCGTGTTAAGTCGTTGTAGGGTGAAGTCGTTTTGAAGCGTAATTTGAGAGCAAGGTGGCAATGAGCAGCAGCCCGTCTCCGTTTAAGGTGTGCATTGTGTTGGGAACCCGACCGGAAGCGATTAAGCTCGCCCCGGTGATTCAAGCGTTTCGAGGCGATCGTCGGTTCGACACCCAGGTGATTTTGACCGGGCAGCACCAGGAAATGGTGGCCCAGGTGATGGACCTGTTTGAGCTTCAGGGCGATCGCAATCTCCAGATCATGAAGCCGAGGCAAACCCTAACGGATATTACCTGCGGCAGTTTACAAGGGTTAGAGCACTGTTTTGACCAGGTGCAGCCCCAATTGGTGATTGTGCAGGGAGATACAACGACGGCCTTTGCGGCAGGGTTGGCGGCCTTTTACCGGCAAATTCCCGTGGGGCATGTGGAAGCGGGGCTGCGCACGGACAATTTATATAGTCCTTTTCCTGAAGAGGCGAACCGGCGGCTGATTTCCCAAATTGCTCAGCTTCACTTTGCCCCCACTCCTTTGGCGGTGGAAAACCTGCAAAAGTCGGATGTTATCGGTAAGGTTCACCAAACGGGAAATACGGTTATTGATGCCTTGCTTACCGTTGCCGACAAAAAGCCCGACTGTCCCGTGGCGGCGATCGCCAACACAGCAAATTTCAACAAAGCCTTAAATTGGGACAACCACCGGGTTCTCCTCGCCACCGTCCACCGCCGGGAAAACTGGGGCGAACCTCTGGGAGATATTGCCAAATCATTTTTGACCCTGCTGGATGAGTTTGACGATACGGCGCTGCTGTTGCCCCTGCACCGCAACCCCAAAGTGCGCGCCCCCCTGACAGAAGCCCTGGGTCAGCACCCGCGAGTCTTTTTAACGGAGCCGCTGGACTACGGGGCGCTTATTGGGGCGATGCAGCGGTGTTATTTGTTACTCACTGATTCGGGCGGACTCCAGGAGGAAGCGCCGAGTTTGGGTAAGCCGGTGCTGGTTTTGCGGGATACCACCGAGCGACCTGAGGCGATCGCCTCAGGCACCGCCGAGCTAGTGGGCACCGATCCCTCTGTGGTGATTCCGAAAGCGTCCATCTTGCTAAGGGATTCCGCCGCCTACGAGCACATGGCTCATGCGGCCAATCCCTTTGGCGACGGTCAAGCCTCCCGGCGCATTGTGGATATTTCTGCTGAGTTTTTAGGGCAAACGGCGTCGGTCCAGTAACCCAGTGACGATATGAAGATAGGCACCGGAGGGCGGCGAGTTCCCGGATTGCCCAAGGGATGTGCGAAAAGGGGAGGTAAGTCGCGCTTAGTGTGATTACCTATGACTTCTGACCGATCCTTCGCCCTTTCCCTTCTTTCCCTAGGTTTAGTCGCTGGCGCTGTGGCCCCTGCTGATGGGGCCTACGCCCAGCCGCCCTTATCTTCGGACAGGGCGATCGCCGCTGAGTCTGAAATACCTGCGGAAATAAGTGCGAAAAAGAACACTGCCGCCGAATCCTCTTCTTTTATTGAAACTCTCGATGATAATTTCGACGGTTTAGCCCAACCTGAGGCGATCGCCGCCCCTGCCCAAGGAGCTGCTCCCCAATACGTGGCGTCCTCGGACACCCTCGCCTTTGTGGGCGAAACGCCGCCCATCGGCGATCGCTTGGGCAATGTGAACCAAACCCTAAACTGGCTACTCATTGTGGCTGGGCTCTGTCCCCTGGCGGCCACGGGCATCCTATGGGGCGTTCGCCGACGGGTGATTCAGCATTTAGTAAAATCGGTGCGCGATCGCCTAACGGAGTTGCAAAATCTGGATAAACGGGTTCACCAGGCGCAACATCGGGCGAATCAGTCCATCGACGGGCTAGAGGAGCGGGTAAAGCAGGTACACGGCGAAGCTCAGGAGTTGATCTATCAGCTCCAGGACGAGGTGGAAACGGTGCGCAGCAGCGCCGAGCAAGAGCTGACGGCGTTTAAAGGAGAACTCAATCGGCGACGGCGGTCCGCTCAGCAGTACGCCGACGAATTTAACAGCGCCCTCGATGAGGATAAGGTGGCGATCGCCCAGCGCATTGCCGAGCTAGAGCACGAGTTTATGTCCGATATGCAAATCCTGGCGGGGCAAGCGGAAAAAAACAAAGGGGAACTGCTGGAGGAATTAATCCAAAACGCCCCCGCCAGCCTAGTGGAGCATCTACAGCCCAAGCTGCGCGAGGAAATCAAAGCCCTAATTCAGGAGCTACAGCCCGCCGCCAAAGCGCCAATTCTTACCTTCCCCGCCCAAGAGCAGCCCCCAGGGATTCAGTTTGGCTTTACTCCCGCCACCTACGTGCAGCAAGGAGAAAGCATGGTGCGGGCGGGACAGTACGACGCAGCACTGCAGCAGTATGAAAAGGCCCTGGACCGCGATGAAAATTGCTACGAAGCATGGCTGGGGAAAGGGGTGGCCCTGGAGGCATTACAGCGATATGAAGCGGCGATCGCAGCCTATGACCGCGCCGTCAACATCAAACCCAACGACTACGAAGGCTGGTACAACCGGGGGCTGGTACTGGGGCGTCTGGGCAAATACGACGACGCCATGACCTCCTACGGTCAGGCGCTGGTTTTCGCCCCCGGCAACGCCAACCTGTGGCTCCACCGCGGCATTGTCCTCTCCAAGCTAAGCCAGTACGAAGACGCATTGGAAGCTTATAGCCAAGCGGTTAGCCTCAAGCCAGACAGCCACGAAGCCTGGTACAACCTGGCCAATGCCCAGGTTCGCCTCCAGCGCAGCGCCGAAGCCCTAGCCTCCTACGACAAGGCGTTGGAGCACAACCCAAAAAACACCGGAGCGTGGCACAATCGCGGCATCGTGCTCAGCAAGCTGGGGCAGTTCGACGAGGCGCTAGGGTCCTACGAGCAGGCGATCGCCATGGACGATCAAGATCCCGAAACCTGGTACAGCCGAGGCAATGCGTTAGCCCACCTAACCCGCTACGATGACGCCGTTGAATCCTATGACCGGGCGATCGCCCTCAAGCCAGACCACGACCGCGCCAAGCGCAACCGGGACGTGGTGTGCAACCAGTTGGTCATTTCCAGCTAGCGCCCCCTTCCCAAGTCCTCGCGACACCGTTTCCTTAAAAAAGCGGGTGGTGATGCAACGTAATGCAGACTGAGCCTCAATCTACAGAAGATTCACGCTTTTCGAAATTGAGTAACCATCACATTGCATCACTACCAAAAGGCGACCTAACGTCAGTTCGACGAGCTAAAAGATAGCGCGATCGAGGTTTATAGCTGACGGGGCGACAAGAATCCTAAAAGGCTTTCTCCATATCTCTTATACCAATTCTTCAATTTGGAGAGAGTCTAGATGCCCGGCGCAACTGGCTCTCAAAGGATTTATATGTCGCTTTAATTTAGAGAATTGGTATTAGTGGATGTCTGAAAAGTCTGATTGGACACTTCAAACTGGTTCTGAATGCTGTGA
>CALCTI010000430.1 GCA_937894105.1 uncultured cyanobacterium | reverse complement strand
TCCAGATTACGCCCCGGACGGATCAACAGTTGGTTCACCACAAACAACCGACTGCGCCCCCCAATTTTTGACTTTGGCTTTCGTGCCCCCGACGCCACCACCCTCATCAGCCCCCGCTCCGGCGTCAGCACCGTCAAAATTAAATCCGCCTCCCCCAGGGGCATCGTTTTTAAGTTAATCCCCGTTACTTTGTAGGGCGATCGCGTCATAAATACTCTTCCTTCCCGGATTCAAAAGCTAGTCTAGCGACAATTGAAATGATGATGCTCCGACACTTCTGGATCCCTTAGAAACCTCACATCTCTGCGCCAATTGTGGATTCTCTTCTTGTGATCGAATAGCCTGTCCCAAAAGCAGCTTCACTTAGGCAGAAAAGGGAGTACATTAAAACCGTTGAAAGGGTGATAATTAATACCGTCTAATCGTTTGGCTTCAATTGATTAGGGCGTGTGCTCTATGAAGCGCCCCAAGCTTCACACCGTAGGCAAAACATGCTCTTTTAGAACAAGAAACACTGAGGGCTGAAATCCTTGCAGCTCTTCGCCTGGAGATTTAATTAGTGACAGCCCCCAATGCAATTAGCGTAGACTCTCCGCCCAATCTTCTACAGAAATTTTACGGATATACCGTCGCTGAGCTGCTCCACCTGGGTACGAAGACGGCGGTGTATCGCGCCACGCGGGATGAAGATGGCACCACGGTTGTTGTTAAAGTGCTGCGCAACAAAAAAACTGACGTTAGCGAGCTGGTGCAGTTTCGAAATCAATACACCATCGCCCGCAACCTGGATATCCCCGGAATCGTTAAGCCCCTTAACCTCGAGTCCGTTGGTCAAGGATATGCACTGGTGATGGAGGATTGGCGCGGTGTTCTCCTAAGTCAGTACATCCAGCAGCGCTCTCTTGGTATTAACGAAGGAATAGCGATCGCCCGGCAGCTCACCAATATCCTCCACGATCTGCACCAGCAGCGCATTATTCACAAAGATATTCAGCCGGACAATATTCTGATTGAGCCCCAGTCGAAGCAGGTGACGCTGATTGACTTCAGCATTGCGTCTCCCTTGCCGAAGGAAGTTCAACAGCTCCAGAGTCCGAATGTGTTGGAAGGCAGCTTGGGTTATTTGGCACCGGAGCAAACGGGGCGGATGAATCGGGGCATTGACTACCGCACGGATTTTTATGGGTTGGGGGTGACGTTGTATCAGCTGCTCAGCGGCCAGTTGCCCTTTGCGGTGGATGATCCCCTGGCGGCGATTCATAGTCATATCGCCAAAACGCCGGAGCCTCTGGATCGCCTCAATCCCGAAGTGCCAGAAATGGTGGCGGCGATCGCCACAAAACTGATGGCGAAAAACGCTGAGGATCGTTATCAAAGTGCTCGTGGGATTGAGTTTGATCTGGCCACCTGTGCAGCCCAGTGGCGGGAAACGGGAGAGATTCTAACGTTTGACCTGGGTTCGCGGGATTTGAGCGATCGCTTCTCTATCCCCGAAAAACTCTACGGGCGCGAAGCAGAGGTGGAAACCCTGCTGGATGCCTTTGGGCGGGTGTCTCAAGGGCAGGCAGAGGTGATGTTGGTGGCGGGCTTTTCCGGTATTGGCAAAACGGCGGTGGTGAATGAGGTGCACAAGCCCATTGCCCGGCAGGGGGGCTATTTCATCAAGGGTAAGTTTGGTCAGTTCAATCGTGATATTCCCCTGTTTGCCTTTGTCAGTGCTTTCCAGGAGTTGATGGCCCATTTGCTCGCGGAAACTGATGCCCAGCTAGACCAGTGGCGATCGGCAATTTTGGACGCGGTGGATCAAAGCGGGTCCGTGCTGATTGAGGTGATTCCTGAGCTGGAGCGCATTATCGGTGCCCAACCGCCGGTGCCCCAGCTTACGGGAATTGCCGCCCAGAATCGTTTTAATCGACTATTTCTACAGTTTGTGCGGGTGTTTACCCGTGCGGATTGTCCGTTGGTGATTTTCCTGGACGATTTGCAGTGGGCAGAGTTGGCGGCTTTGGAGCTGATGAAATTATTGATGGAGCAGGGGCAGCACCTGTTGCTGCTGGGGGCGTATCGGGATAATGAGGTGTCGCCGGCCCACCCCACGATGCAGGCGGTGGATGAATTGGAGCGGGCGGGGGCAACGGTGGGGACGATCGCCCTGGAGCCCTTGGACTTGGATCATATGACCCAGCTAGTGGCGGAGACGCTGCACTGTTCAACGGATTTAGCCCGTCCCCTGGCGGAGTTGGTTGATCGCAAAACCCAGGGCAACCCCTTTTTCACGACCCAATTTCTGCAAGCGCTTCATCGGGATGGGCAGATTACGTTCGATGGCGATCGCCAGCATTGGGAATGCGATGTTACTGCGATCCAGCAGTTGGCATTGACGGACGATGTGGTGGAGTTGATGACGTTACAGCTCTACAAGTTGCCGGAGGGGACCCAACATTTAATTCAGCTCGCTGCCTGTGTGGGTAATGAGTTCGACTTGGCGACCTTGGCGATTGTGGCGGAGCGATCGCCCATGGAAACCGCCGACCTGCTGTGGCCGATTCTGCAAGGGGGATTGGTATTACCCCTGGGGCAAACTTATAAATTTTTCCAGGGTGCTAAGGTGCCGGTGGCAGCGGACGATCGCGCCAATCCCACCTACCGTTTTTTGCACGATCGCGTCCAGCAGGCCGCCTATATCCAGGGAGAGGACGACGATCAACGGTTGCTGCATCTGCGCATCGGTCGGCTGTTGCAACGGGAGCTGACGGCGGACGAACGGCAAGAGCGGCTGTTCGATATTGTGGGTCACCTGAATTTGGGGCGGACGGCGATCACAGACGTCGCTGAACGGGAAGCCTTAGCCGCTGAGAACCTGGCCGCCGCCCGCAAAGCCAAACAGTCTACCGCCTATGATGCGGCCCGACGGTTTGCCGAAATTGGCATCGAGTTATTGGGGGGCGATCGCTGGGAAACCCAATATGAGATGAGTTTGGCCCTGCAAACAATTTTGACCGAAATTCATTGTTTGAGGGGACATTTTGAAGAAACCAATGCCTGTGGGGCAGTGGGGCTGAGTCACGCTAAAACGGCGATCGATAAGGTGGAGATTTATATTGCACAGATGAGCGCCCTTGTTGCCCAGGACCGAATGGCTGAGGTGATCGCCCTGGGAACCAGTGCTCTAAGGGAGTTAGGGGTGGACTTTTCGACGGAGGTGGACATGATCCGGAGCGCAGAAGTACTGGAAGCCCTGGAAGCGCAACTGCAAACCCGCCCCATTGAAAGCCTTGTAGATTTGCCAACTTTGACTGACCCACGGATAGTGGCGGCAATGAAGTTGCTGTCAACCTTGTCTACGCCAATATTCATCGTCAATCCTGCCCTATTCCCGCTACTGTGTGCCGAAATCATTTCCCTGTCCCTAAAGTTTGGTAACAGTGCCATCTCCACCGTTGGTTATGTCGGTCATGGTGTGTTTTTAGCAAACGCTCAGGGGGATGTGATTCGGGGCTATGACTTTGGAAAAGTAGCCCTCAAACTCCTGGACCGCTTTGAGGCCGATTCCTATCGATCCTCAGTCATGATGTCCTTCGGCACGTTTTTGCAGCATCGCAGGGAACCGATTGCCGCAATGCAACCCCTCTTAAAAGGGGGATATCGCATTGGTATGGAAACCGGGGATTTTTGCAACGCGGGTTACAACATCAACAACTACTTCTACAGCAGCTTTTACGCAGGGCGCTGTCTGACAGACTGGAACGATGAACTACAACAGTACCGGGATGCGTTGGAGCAGGTAAAACAAAATTCGCCGCTCTCTTACCTAACGATGACCCAGCAGATTCTGCACAATCTTATGGTCCCCACAACCGTGCCAGATCGGCTGGTGGGTCGCTTTTTCAACGAGGAAGAGATGCTGCCCTACTACGCCCAGAACGGTGAATTGATGGGTGTGGGATGCGTCTATGCTTTCAAGCTGATGTTGGCTTACCTGTTCAATCGCGACCATCGCGGCTTGGAATTCCTTGAAGCGTGTAAGTCTTATTTCGAAGGATCGGTCAATGGTCACATAACCCATTTGGACTTTCATCTTCACGCGGGTTTAACCTCCCTGCGCACGGCAGATCAACACCTGAAGGTGGACCAAGCCCTCGAACTCGCAGCCCCACATCAGGAAATGGTGTCCCAGTGGGCACAGGATGCGCCGATGAACTATCAGCACCTGTGGGAGCTAATGGAAGCGGAACGGTTGCGG
>CALCTI010000429.1 GCA_937894105.1 uncultured cyanobacterium | reverse complement strand
GATCGTCATGCAAGAGGTGGCAGAACCCTTCATTCGTCGCCGAGCGATGCGCCATTTAGAACGGGGACGGGTTGTTATCTTCGGGGCCGGATCCGGCAATCCCTTTTTTACAACGGACACCACGGCGGCGTTACGGGCAGCAGAAATTGACGCGGAGGTGATTTTCAAGGCCACCAAGGTCGATGGGATTTATGATTGTGATCCAGCGACCAATGCAAATGCTAAGCGCTATCAGAGCCTGAATTACACCCATGTGCTGGCCAATGACCTGCGGGTAATGGACAGTACGGCGATCGCCCTGTGTAAGGAAAACGATATTCCCATCGTGGTATTCAACCTGACCACAGAAGGCAACATTAATCGCGCGGTACTGGGTGAATCGGTTGGAACAATTGTGGGAGGAAACTGTGAAGTTATCTGAGCTTGAAGACAAAATGACCAAGTCCGTAGATTCGACCCTACGGGCCTTTAACACCTTACGCACCGGTCGAGCCAATACGGCCCTGTTGGACCGGGTAGAGGTGGACTATTACGGGACGCCCACTCCCCTTAAGCAAATTGCCGGAGTCACCGTTCCCGATTCCAGCACCATCGTGATTCAGCCCTATGATGCCAGCGCCCTCAGCAATATCGAGCGAGCCATTTCCATGGACTCCTCCCTGGGCTTGAATCCCAACAATGACGGCAAGTTGATTCGTCTGAATATTCCCCCCCTAACTGAAGAGCGCCGTAAGGAATTAGCCAAAGTGGCCTCAAAATATGCCGAAGAGGGCAAAGTGGCACTGCGTAATATTCGCCGCGATGGCATTGACAGCGTACGAAAGCAGGAAAAGGCGAGCGATATTTCTGAAGACGAGTCACGGGATTTACAGGACGGTATCCAGAAGCTCACCGACAAGTTCTCGGACAAAATCGACAGTCTACTAAAGGATAAAGAAAAAGAAATTATGTCCGTTTAAACCTCCCGTGGGGTGCGTGCTAACGCGCCGTCAGAATCAAATCTTTTGAAACAAAGGGGCTAGCTCGGAAGGGGAAGGGCGATCGGTGGCAACGCGCCGATAAGAGTTCAAGCCCTTTGGAACGGTGCGTTTGATGTACTCTACGCTGTTATTGTCTAAATTTTTGTTAGGTAAACATTAGGTAAACGATGGAATTAAAGGTTGGCGATCGCGCCCCAGATTTTGAGCTGCTCGATGGGGAAGGCAACACCGTTAAGCTGTCCGATTTTCAGGGCAAGCGGGTGATTTTATATTTTTACCCCCGCGACAATACTCCCGGCTGCACAAAAGAGGCCTGCGGCTTTCGCGATCGCCTGTCAGACTTCACCGCTCAAAACACGGTGATCCTTGGGGTAAGCGCCGACGATGCTAAATCCCACGGCAAGTTCACCAGTAAATTCGACCTGAATTTTCCCTTACTGTGCGACACGGAAAATACGGTAGCGGAAGCTTATGGCAGCTACGGGCTGAAAAAATTTATGGGGCGGGAATTTATGGGCGTCTTCCGCCATACCTTTGTAATCGGTCCCGATGGCACCCTGGAAAAAGTTTATCGCAAAGTCAAAGCCGAGCCTCACCCGGCCCAGGTGCTTGAGGATTTGGCGGAGCTACCGCCCGTGTCCTAACGGTGGGTATTTTGCGCACCCTTTGGAGCCAAGCCCTGCCGCAAATTTGGCGCTATGGCAAAACATTTTTGGGGCTGGTATTTCGCCATCCCCTGGTGGGCGCAACGGCGATCGCCCAGTTAGACGATAAATCCATACTCCTGGTGCGGCGCAAAGACGACGGCTTATGGTCCCTACCCGGTGGCTTGGTGGACTGGGGAGAAACCGTTGAAAGTGCTGTCATGCGGGAAGTGCAAGAGGAAACGGGGCTAACGGTCACCGGCGTGGATCGGCTGGTGGGCGTGTACTCGTCCGTGGCACGGGATCCCCGGATGCACTCCCTATGTGTTGCCGTAGCGGTCCATGTTCAGGGACAATTTGCGGTGGGCGACGCCTTGGAAATTTCTGGCATCCGCGCCTTCCCCGTCGATCAAGTGCAGCAGCTTATCAATACCTCGTCCCTGTCCCACGACCATGCCCGACAGCTTCAAGATTACTTCAGTGGGAGCACAGCCCTCCGTTAAAGATCCCAGAGCAAACCGACGGATTGGACGCCTGCGCCTGCCCCAGGGGGAATGGTTTTGGAAGGAGGACGGACGGGGCACTCCGGTGATTTTTCTACACGGAATGCCCGGCGGCAGCGACCAGTGGGATCAGGTGCTGGATGCGGTGATGGGGGACTATCGCGACTCCTTCCATTGTTTTGCACCCGACCTGTTGGGCTGCGGCGAGTCCCTTTCCGCCCTGGGCAGCTCTATTAAACCCCAACGAGATACCCTGATTGCCTTCCTAGATGCTTTGGATTTACGGCAGGTGTGGCTGGTGGGCACCTCCGTTGGGGCGTGGATTGGTTGTGATGTGGCGATCGCCCAGCCCGAACGCGTCACCGGGTTAGTCCTGCTGGATCCCGACGGAGCTGTGCTGCCCAAGCCCTTGCAACGTCAGCGCCGCCGCCAATATAGCTGGGCACGGCGTTCCCTGCGTCGCCAATGGCTGGGTGTTGCCAAAGGTTTTTCTCGCCGTGCCACCGCCCGCTGGCACCAGGTGCAATACCTGCGCTCCCACGGGGATCAATTTAAACTATGGGACCGGCTGCTGATTAAACGCCCTAAGGCAGAGCGCCAGGGGGAATGGCTCAGCGGAAAATTAGAGGGGCTGAAACAGCCGGTGTTGCTGATGCGCAGTGCATGCCCTGACCTGATTAGCGGGCACATTTACCAATCCTTCTCCTTCGTTATCGCCCTCTCCAAGCACCAGCCTCTTGTTGCCCTGCCTGACAGTCTCAGCGCCGCCTATATCAATAACA
>CALCTI010000428.1 GCA_937894105.1 uncultured cyanobacterium | reverse complement strand
AGAATCTTAGCGCCTAAAATTTTTTATTTTCAAGGGCGCGCACTCCCCACTGGGTAAAGCTTTTGGACTTTTATTGGGGGACACGTCCTAATCAACGGCGACTTTGTGGCTAACCGTGGATTTCCGGTAGGTTGCGGTTATAGAGGATGGGGGATTTTCTCGATGTTCTTTGGGAAACGTTTGAGGTGTTTCCGTTTCGCCATTGTCGTCATAGCCTGATTCAGGAGCGCAGGTATTTAAGAAATCGCAAGGCGCTGGGAAGGCACTATGGCGATCGCCTCGAATGGATCCAGGATTAAGGGCAATTAATCCCACAACCATTAAAATTGCGGTAACCAAAGCGTTCAAAGCGTCGCGATTCATAGAACCATTTCCTGATGATTAAGCCAGCTTTGTAGAAGCGGCATCAAAACTAGGTAAAGCAGCTAGTTTTCTGCAACATTAGGTCACCGAAAAAATGTGCTTAATCCGTTTCTCTCTGTTTAAGTGCCCGTTTAAAATCTTTTTGCGGCATTTTTGTCGGACTGTTGGCAAGAGTTCTTGTCGAAGTGTTTCCCTGGAAGCTAGGTTAAGAGTTGATTTGATCTGGCAACTTCCCCCCGGGAGAAATATAAAATTTTAACGATCGCCCCCAAGAAAGAGTATGAAGTTTTGGCGATCGCTCGAAAGCAATTAGTTTCAATGACCACCCTGTCCTCCTAAGGTTCCATCTTTGCCGCAAAGCATCTTAAAGAAACTGATGCCCGGTAAATACCGTTAAAATCTTCCAAACATCATCAAAACCATTGCCTCACGTTATTTTCCTCGAGTTCCTTTCTGCGAATCCCTTTCTGTTTCTACATCCCTATGGCTCCCCTACCCGGTTCCTCCGATCCTTTCTCTGGCAATCAATCTCCGGTAGATGTGCCCGGTAATGACGCTGCCAACGTCCCCGGCAATAATTTAAAAGCTGACTTTTTGCAGCGCTACGGCACCCCGGTGCAAGCTCCCGAGTCCGTTAGCCCTGCCGGAAAGAAGCTGCTTAAAAAGGTATTTGTGTGGGTGTTGCTCATTGGAATTGCCGTGGGAGGATTGGTGTCTGTGGGGGTGGCGATCGCCCTGCAGCGCGCCGGACTCCTTGGAGTTCCCGATGCACCCGACGTCCCAGCCCAAGTAATTCCCTCTGATTCCCCTTAGATCCCCATTCGGTCTCTGATCAGGAGGTGTGATCAATTAAGTTCCAGAAGTTTTGAGCCATCGAGAGTGGGTTCTCTTTGAAATAAAACAGGGCCTTCAGTGGCGTTCAATGTATGCAAGGGGTCCAATTGGCGATCCCCTTGAAAAAAGCCGAAAAAATCTTAAGAGGACACAGAAATTTTGGTTAACTTTCGGTAAAGCTTCGATGAAAAATTCCCCAGAAAGCGGCAGCTTTGAAGATCAAGTCATCTTCCTTGGAATAAGCCAGGAATGTTGAAAATAGCTTGGAAATCGAGATTAAATCTTGCAAGGTATTAATAATGGGGAGGGCTTGGCTTCTCTAAAGGTTTGTTTATAGAGGATTTCGCTAGAAGAAATGGTTTTTTAGCCTAGCGAATGACGCCTATCAACTGGAATTAAATAACAGTAATGGCTGAAGAATACCTTGCTTGAACAGGGGGCTCATGGACGGATTAAGTCCCCTAAAGGATAAATTCCAAGCCTAAGTTTGAAATGCCAAAAAACGGGCGCAATATTATAGGATGAGCTAGCAATCCTAAACCCGTACGCCGAAGGGACCTTATCGAGGTTGGCCACCGATGCGATCGCCCAAACTCCACCGTTTATCCTGTCACGCACCAACCGCGTTTTGGTAGTGGAGGACGAAGAACTGATCCGCGACATGGTAGCCAGTGCCCTGCGTGATGAGGGATATGAAGTGACAACGGCGGCTGATGGGGCGACAGCCTTGCGACTGCTTCAGCTCAATATGGCGGCTACTACCGATTGTGACTACGATTTGGTCATCCTTGATTTAATGTTGCCCCAGTTCAACGGTCTTGATCTGTGCCGTCTGTTACGCCAGCGCCAAAACCCGGTACCCATCTTGATGCTAAGTGCCAAGGCCAGCGAGGCTGATCGGGTGACAGGGTTAGAGTTGGGCGCTGATGACTATTTGACCAAGCCTTTTAGCCTGCGGGAGCTCGTGGCCCGGTGTCGTGCCATGGCGCGGCGGATGCAGTTTGGTCAGGTCCCTTCCCAGGAGCGGCTTCAATATGAAGAGTTGGTCCTGTATCCCCAGGAATGTCGGGTGACGGTGCGGGGAGAGGAGGCGAATTTATCGCCAAAGGAATTTCGCTTGTTGGAATTATTTATGCGTCATCCTCGACGGGTGTGGTCGCGGGAGCAGCTGTTGGAAAAAATTTGGGGCATCGACTTTATTGGCGATAGCAAAACGGTGGATGTGCATATTCGCTGGCTCCGGGAAAAGGTGGAGGTGGACCCCAGCAAGCCCGTTTATATTGTGACGATTCGAGGGTTTGGCTATCGATTGGGCTAGTGCGTTTGGGGGCTTGGTGATTGGACTCACTGCTGCGGGGGTTTACCGGTGGCGGCTCCGCAATGATGTGCTAAAGGCGATCGCCACCATTGATGCGGACAGCCATAAGGTGGATTTACCGTTCAAGTCTCTGCTACGTCGGTCCATTTTGCGATCGCAGCGAGCCATTGAACAACGGGTGAAAGAGCTGTCAGCGTGGCAAATCATTGCTCAGGAACTTCCCTTCCCCATGTTGTGGGTTGGCGGCGACGACACAATGCTGTGGTGTAATCGCGCTGCCCAGGAGCTATTTAATTTGTTGCCAGAGCAGTTGGAACAAGGGCTGAGCCTGATGGAGCTGGTGCGGTCTTACGATTTAGACTGCCTGGTTCAGGAAACGCGTCAGCGGGGCTACGACCAACGGCGAGACTGGATCTTTGATCCCCTTACGGCCCTTCACACTCGCTTTGGCAGCGGTGGTCCATCCCAGTTTGCCCGGTTCCAACCTCACCCCCAAGATTTACTGAACAAAACCCCCATTGCCCTGCGGGGAACTGGTATTGCCATGGGCGATGGGCAGGTGACGGTGGTGTTGGAAAATCGCCAAAGTTACCAAGATTTGCGAGAAAGTCGCGATCGCCTTACCAATGATTTGGCCCACGAGCTACGCACCCCGTTAACGTCCATTCAACTGGTATTTGAAGCCCTCCAAGGACAGCTAGATCCCCCCCACAGTCAATGGGTCTCCCGCGCCATTCCCGAGGTGCGCCGTCTCGTTACCTTTGTTCAAGATTGGCTATCCCTGAGCCAAATGGAAAAATCTAACCACACGTCCCTGACTCTGGAGCCGTTGGATATCCGCGAACTTTTGATGACCGTATGGCAAGCGTTGAGCCCTCTGGGCGATCGCAAAGGCATCCAGTGCAGCCTGAACGAAACTGAGCCCCTGTGGCTTTTGGGCGATCCCTATCGCCTGCACCGCCTCTTTCAAAATTTAATTGACAATGCCATAAAATTCAGCTCCAACAATAGCGCTATTCGCATTAATCTCCATCTCATTCAAACGGCAGCGTTAAAGGCTTTGCCCAACCACCCGATCCAGCCTCGCACCGATTGTTTAGCCCTTAATATTGACACCTTTGACCCGGAAGAGTGGGCCACCCGGAGCGATGCCCATTCCTTGTGCCTATGGGTAATTGTGGACATTATTGACGGCGGACAGGGGTTTAAACCGGGAGAACTGCCCCGCGCTTTTGATCGTCTTTATCGAGGGGATCCGTCTCGAGAGCGATCGCCAGAAACGGGCAAAGATGAGCAGTTAATCACCAATGTCCATGGGGAGAAGGCACCGGTAAGCGCTGGCGGTGGGCTGGGCTTAGCGATCGCCCGCCGCATCGCGATCGCCCACGGCGGCAGCATTATCGCCGCCAACAACCCCCAAACCCAAGGTGCCTGGCTCCAAGTGCGCCTTCCCTACCGCTGTAAAGCCGATGAGAGCGTTTAGATTGCCCGTAACTTTTGTTGCCAAAACTTTTGGCAGCGCCAGGAGATAAGGGGGCTGTGGCGGTAATTTGCCCCTCAACGTCTCGCTTTGTGACACAAGCTTCAATAAGTTTTCTGCTGCGCTTAATTTTTTTTTAAGATATTTGCGCTACAAAACATACAGTGATGTTGGTTGGACTTTATTGGTGCTTTAAGTAAGGCTCTGGATTCAATAAATCTGCTAACATCAACAAACAATTCACGCAAAATAATTTGTGCTGAATCTTCCTGTTTCCTAGAAAAACTTTTCTTATTTCTCCTATTTTTATTTCCTCTCTGCCGAGAGCATTTTCTCAAAAGAGCCTCAGACTTTCAGCTTTCTTGTGAAGCACAAAAAAATCTCTCCAACGGTGAAAATTTCAACCATTGCCTTGTTCTGAACCCGATATCGTCACTTAATGCCAGGCCTTGATTTATAGTTCAGCGCGGCGGTTAGGAGTGATTTTGGCAATAGTAAACGTTTGACTCCGTTAGCTGTAGCTAAAGAAATTTTTACCGTGATTCCAGTTAGGTTGAAATTAGCAGTTTATGCTTTGCTTTTATTTTTGACTTAAGAAACAGGTGATCAACCTTATAAAACTGTCTGAAAGAAACCAAAGATTGATTGGCTCAGCTCAAGAACATCTATAAGAAATAAACCATTACTGTGGTTGTGACTAACTCCTCATCCCAAACCAGCGTTACCAACTCCTCTGCTCCATCGTCGCCCATTGAGCGTAAAATCCGGCGGCTGGGGCAAGATGTGTTGCGGATGGGGGCGATGGTAGAAACCTCCTTTCGCTACAGCCAGGATGTGTTGTTTCGGCGAGAGTTATCGGCGGTCACGGCGATCGCAGAGTTAGAAAAGCAAATTGACGGATATTACCGCCGAATTGAAGCCGATTGCGTACTGACCATGACCCTCAATGCGCCCGTGGCTGAAGACTGTCGCTGGCTCAGTGCCCTAATGCAGCTTATTCGGGATCTGGAACGCATTGGGGACTATGCGGAAGATTTAGCAGAAATCGGCGTCAAGCTGTTTGCCTACCCAGTGCCAGAATTGCTGCCGGACATTGAAAGCATGGCGCGGGATACGCAGATGATGTTGGCAATGAGTTTGTCCGCCTTGGTAACACCCAATCCCGATGCGGGTGAGCAGCTGAAGGAGCAGGATAATTCCGTAGATGATGCCTACGATTTACTCTACGGCAAGCTGGCAGGACAGCAAGATGTACCAGGGGCAGTGGAGCCCACAGTGCTAATGGTGCTGGCGATTCGTCACCTGGAGCGTATGGCTGACCACGCCACCAATATTGCCCAGCGCACCTCCTATATTGTGACCGGGCAGCGCGGTTAGGGAATAACCCTAGAGCGTGTCATCAATTAGATGAGCAAGGGAGAGGGGAAGGAGAATAGAGGCAAAATACATCGAAAGGTAGCCGAGGTAGAATGACGCGCTGCTAAGCCCTGACCGACAAACAGTGGTAAAAGCTTGAAAAGTTGCTGCCGTGACGAGCCGGGAGCGTGGGAGTGACAGCGAAGGACAACCGGCTGTTCGTCGAAGCAGTGCTGTATCGCTATCGAACGGGTGTGCCATGGCGAGCCTGCCAGAGCGTTATGGAGACTTCCGGGTCGTTCACACACGCTTCAGTCGCTGGCCTAAGAAAGGGGTGTGGCAGCAAAAGGGGTTCGAGATTTAGGTTCCATTGAACATACTGAAATTCAAGATATCAATATCGTTGGCAATGCGGCGGCTTTGGAGCGATCGCCCCTTGCCGGTGTTTCCATTGTTAATGACGATACGACGCCGGACACAGCAGATGGAACTGACTTTGGTGAGGTGGCGATCATTGGCGACTCTAAAATAGCGACCTTGCAGGAAATTCAAGCTTGGCTAGCTTTGGTGATGTTGATAACGAAGTCACGGTAACGCTGTCCGTTCCAGAGCCGGAACCGGAGCCAATACCTCCTACCGATGAGTCTGGTGAGGGTTTAGATCCTGGTGATTCAGAGACTGGCAATGATGCGCCGGTTGGTGGTCCTATTTTGCCGCCGCCGCCGCCGTTGCACGTAACGCCTGATGAGCCTGAGCAGCCCTCTACTGGTGGAGAGGGTGGGGTGATCGCCGAAGAAGGAAATACCGATACACCCGACACCGCACCATTGGCGTCAGAGGTCGCAGCAGAACTTGGGGCAACACTGCCCAGCGAGTCCCCAGTTTGGACCAATGATGGCGACTCGCTGATTGGGGCGTTGATTGATGGGGATGGTAATCAGTGACTAATATGTTCACGCCCCTGTAAAGGGCGTAGGTCTATCAGCAAGGGCAGGCATATACTTTATTGTTTCTGCCTGTCCTATCCTGTGCCGTGTTTATTTGCCCAGGCTGGTGTAGTAGTAAATCACTTCTCGCTCTGTCAACGGTTTGAAATCTGCGGCCGCCAGCTTTACATCCAAATCGGCATGGCTAAGATGCTTGGTTCCAATGCGCACAATGCGCGATCGCATGGAATTGCTCACACCGCTGCGCTGCCGGTTGGCTTCCAGCGCCATAACTTCTTTGTATAGCCCCAGCTTCTCCGCCGGAATTTTGCTGCCGTCCAGGTCAACGCCTTTAGCGATCGCCTCATCTACAGCCCCGGCCCCAGTGGTTGAATGACCCATAAAAAGTACTTGCTAGAAAATTTTGGCTGATAACTCGAAACATATCGAGTGTACCGAGCTGCCTACCCTTCCGATGATTGAATCGCGATCGCCTCCCCTCGCAACGAATAATCTAAAAGCTGAATGGGATGGTAAACCGGCACCTTTCCCAGCACCGCGTCGGGATGATCCTGGTCGCGCTCCCGCAGATGCTTTTGAATCTGCAGGGTGCAGCCAGGATTGGGCGATGCAATTACCTGGGCCCCCGTTGCCAGAAGATTGTCTACCTTTTGCTCCCCCAGCTCCTCTGCAATCTCTGGCTGCAATAGGTTAAATACCCCCGCACTGCCGCAGCACAGGGATGCATCCATGGGCTCTCGCAACTCCACTCCCGGAATTTTGGCTAACAGTTGGCGAGGGGGGGTGCTAATTTTTTGACCGTGGAGCAAGTGGCAGGCGTCTTGGTATACCACCGTCAGCGGCTCTGGAGCGATCGCCCGCAACTCCCCGTCAAAATTCCCCGCCGTCACCACTTCCGCCAGGAACTCATGAATATCTCGCACCTGAGCCGAAAACGCCGCCCCGCGACTCTGCCATTCTGGATCGTCCCGCAAAATTCCCCCGTATTCCTTCAACGTATGCCCACAGCCTGCCGCGTTGATAATAATCGCGTCCAATTGCTTATCCTGCTGCACCCCGTCAAAAGCGCGGATCATCGCCTTGGCAATGTCTTGAGCCTGATTTTCCTGACCCTGGTGGGCTGGCAATGCTCCGCAACATCCCTGATCCGGCGGGATAATTACCTCACAGCCTAAAGCCGACAACACTCCCATCGTCGCCTCATTCACCTGGGGCAACACAGATCGCTGCACACACCCCAACAGCATCCCCACCCGATAGCGCCGCTTACCCTGCGCCGGAATTTGCCGAGGAGCGATGGGATTCAGCCCCTTTGCCGGTAAGTTGGGCAGCACCGCATCCATTGCCGCTAGCTGGGGCGATAGCTTTTTCAGCCATCCCGTTTGTCGCACAACCTGCTGCAATCCCAGCTTTTGGTATAGCCATAGTCCAGGCATCACCGCCTGGAGCCGGCGCGGGTAGGGAAATAGGTTAAATACCAAGGTGCGGATCAGGCGATCGCGCCAGTTCCGGGGCACATTGCGCTCCAGTTGTGGTCGCATATCCGCCAGCAACTTGTCATAGCCTACCTGGGACGGACACACTGAGGTGCAAGCTAAACACCCCAGGCAACTATCAAAATGACTGGCTGTGGTTTCATCTAGCGCCGCCTCACCGTTGGCGATCGCATCCATTAAATATATTCGTCCTCGGGGCGAATCCATTTCCGTGCCCAACACCCGATAGCTGGGGCAAGTGGATAGGCAAAAGCCACAATGCACACAGGAGTCGATGACGCTCTGGGCAGGGGGATGCTGTTGGTCAAAGGCTGAAGGATGGGGGATGCGAGCAGTTTTTGGGACCCCGTCTAAGCTGCCGTCTAAGTTAACGTCTAAGTCACCTTCTAGATCGCCGTCTAACGGTCCTAAAGGATCGTCAAAAAGATAGGGCCCTTGAAGGTAGGGATCCTGTAAATCCTGTAAGTGGGGATTTTGCTGGAGGAATTGGCTGTCGCGGGCGGGGATGCGATCGCCCGATGATGCTGAATTACCTAAAGGCTCACCGGCCGATTTGGGGGGCTCAGGGGTAGTGTTTGTGGCGGTCATAGGGGGAGCGGGCGATCGCAAACAGGGCAAAGCAAGGTTTACGGGGATGTGTCACGGCAACTTTAGTTAGCGAGTCCACAACGGTTTTCCCGTGCCGACGCGCTATTCGGTATATACACTTACCAAATTGCTGCGCAAGCCCATATTACCGAGGAACTCGGTCGCCGCCACATTTCCTCACCAAGAGACTTAAAAATTTTCATTTTTCCCTGGGTGTTTCGCCCTCCTCAGGGAGAGCCGAACAGGCTGGGCGAACAATGGCCAGGGAAGGGACGGTAGAAAAAAGAGGCAAAAAAAAAGGAGTGTTGCGTTGCGCAAGACTCCCTAACTACTCTCTTGAATTTTTCGACTGGAGGGCGATCGCAAAAGTTCCCGACCAATAATCACAAGCTGATTTATTACGCAAAGCCACAATCAATCTTTATTCCACTTCCGACAATTTGGGGCGATCGCCGCGCCATTTCCTTCGCCATTTCCACTTTTCTACTGTCCATTACTTCAAAGCAAGACAGCCAGGAATTGACGGTACCTAAGCCCAAATACTGATAAGTGGCAAAGTTTACCTAGCAAGGGGGGAGATATTGACAGGAGATTGTTGGCGATCGCCCCAGATAATACCGCAGGGAATATGCGTAAAAAATATGGGCAAAAAAAAAGGAGTATTGCATCACGCAAGACTCCCCAACTACTCTCTCTCCATGATGACCTACGATTTTCGAAAAAGTTTCAAAGATACCTTAAAGAAGTGAGTAAAAAATAGTATGTTTTTTGACGTCTTTAGAACTGGGCGCAAAAATATAGGTTGTTTGGGCATTGCAGAGTTAAGAGTTGAAGAAAATTCTTACTTTTAAGGGGCCATCAATAATCAAAAGCTCCTCGTTCGTAAAAGAAGAGGAGCTTTTGATGGTATTGGAATGAACAGATCAGGGAAAAGCGATTTAGAAATTCATTTCCGCTAGCTGCACCTTTTCCACCTGCTTCTTCTTCAGCGCCAGCAACACCTGGGCAACCATAACGCCCACGAAGAAGACCAGCAGCCAAACCACCCGCATGGGATCCTGGAGCACAATCTCCGCATCCACCTGACCAAAGCCACCCACGTTGGGATCGTTGGTAATGGCTTCACCGGCAGCTACCGCTTGACCCACTTCCACAATCACCTGAGGACCGGCGGGAATGCTGTCTACCACGTCGCCGGAGTCAGTGCTGATAGTCACCTCCGTGCTGTATTCACCGGGAGCGATCGCCGCGATAGTGCCCGCCGTAGACGCGGTGTACAACGCGTTGTTGCTCTTATCGCCAGTGGGATAAACCTGTCCGCGCCCGCGATTGCCGCCCACGTGAACCGGGTACTTACCAAAGTGGAGACCCTTATCAGCTTTGGGATCAGGAGACAACACCGGGAAAACAATTTCCGGATATTCGTCACCGTCAATGGGACCCACAATCACCACGTTGTCCTTGCCTTCGGCATAGGACTGGAAGAAAAGCCCTTCGGTTTTTTCCTTCATCTCCTCAGACATGCGGTCCTCAGGAGCAATCTTAAATCCCTCCGGCAACATCAACACCGCGCCGACGTTGAGGGGACCTGGATCACCGGCACCAGTCACCTGCCGGGCGCTGTGGTCGTAGGGAAGTTTGACCACCGCTTCAAATACCGTGTCCGGCATCACCGATTGGGGTACCTCTACTTTGGTGAGCTTTTCCGCTAGGTGGCAGTTTGCACACACAATGCGACCGGTAGCTTCCCGCGGGGTTTCATATGCTTCTTGGGCCCAAAAAGGATAGGCCGCGGCGGACTGGGGAAGAATCCAGTTAGCAGACAAAATCACTGCTGCCAGAACGGTCGATGAAATGGCAGTGCGAATCATGGCTTGGGTAGCTGCGCTGAAGCGATCGCGCAGTTCCGTCAGCCCTCTAGTAAACAAAAAACGCTTCATATATAGACTCAACTAAAGCTTCAAATTGGAACGCAAGGGATAGTTGGGAAACTTTAGGACCACCAGGGAGCCTCACCATTACGGAAATCGGTTTCCTTCCAAGGGGTCAGCGAAACCTTATCATCCGTCACATCCACATGGGCCAGCGCCAACGACAGCGGGGCTGGTCCTCGAACCACTTTGCCCTCGTTGTTGTACTGGGAGCCGTGGCAGGGACACATAAACTTATCCTCGCTGGCGTTCCAAGGCACAACGCAACCCAGGTGGGTACACACCGCGTTCAACCCGTAATCAGCGATCGCACTTTCTCCCTGCATCACCAGGTAAGTGGGATCCCCCTTCAAACCCTGCACCAGGACGCGATCGCCCACATTATGCTCCGCCGTAAATTTGCTCAGCAGCACATCGTCGCCCAGAGCATCTTTGGCGGACACCCCGCCCCCAGCACTACCAGAGGACGGTGGAATAAAATAGCGCACCACGGGATACAGCGCCCCAAGGGCAACCCCCGTTACGGAGCCAAAGGTTAAAAGGTTCATAAATTGGCGGCGTCCCATGCTGGGGACATCCGCCGAGCTATAAGCTTGAGCCATAGTTTATAGGTCGTTCTTCCTCTGTGAAAACGGTTTTGCAATAAGGCTTTCAATAAGGCGCAATTGAAAACAAATACAAAGCAACTAGACCCAAAAGAGTCCACTAGCGTCTATAGGCTAGCTATTGGAGCAAGCATTTTGATTAACTCAAATACATCTCTTAAATTCCCTTAAACTATCGACACATTTACCTCGACGCCAGCCAGGCAGCCCCTGGAAGCCGGCTCAACCGTCGATCGCCTTCATAATCTTCATTGAGTTTTGTGAAGTTAGTTATAGTTTGTGAAATGATTCGCTTTCTCCACCCATTCAAACCGCTTTTAAAGCTGTAAAAACAGAAAGAACCTACTATCTAAGGCAAGTCACTAAACAAATGACGGGGGAACTACTTCACGGGCTAATCATTGAAAAATGGGGTTTTTCTTACGATTTACAGCTACGTCGTTTTAAGGGAAAAATCTTTTTACAGGTTATGTGGCGCTATTTAGAACAGGTGTCGTTTCCCATGACTGAAGGTGAATATTTTGACAACTTGGAGGCGATCGCCACCCACCTTAATGAATGGGGCGTGACTGAATCCGTGGCCACCCATATTCAAACCACTCGTCAACGACCTCGCCAGGGAAAGGCCGTTAGTATTCCCCTGGATTTGGGCGATCGCATTTCAGAGTGGGTCATGTCTTAGAGCTTATTTTCAGGGTCTTTGATGCGCGGAATAGTTGCTCATACTTAGCTGTGTAATTGGTTCATATTTAATTAGCTTGTAATTACCTTGTAATTAGCTTGATATTGATTAGCTCGACATTTACAACGTAAGTAACCGGCACGCACGCATTCCCCTGCCACCTATTCGCCGCCCCGTTTCAGGGCCCGAGCCATATCCCGCTTATCCTGCTTTCGCTTCAGATCTTCACGCTTATCATGCAATCGCTTACCCCGCGCTAGACCCAGCAGCACCTTTACCCAGCCCCGTTTCAAATAAAGCTTTAGGGGCACCAAGGTCAATCCCTGCTGTTCCACCTTGCCCACCAGGCGTCGAATTTCTGAGCGGTGCATCAATAGGCGACGGGGGCGACGGGGGTCGTGGTTGAAATAATTACTGGTGGTGTTGTGGGGCGAGACGTGGACGTTCATCAGGATGACTTCCCCGTTGCGCAAGTTGGCGAAACCGTCGCCGAGGTAGACCCGTCCGGCGCGAATGGATTTTTCTTCGGTGCCTTTTAGCTCCACGCCCGCCTCAAAGGTTTCTAAGATTTCGTACTCAAACCGCGCTTTGCGATTGTCAGCAATGACTTTGTATCCGTCTGAGCTTTGGACCATCGTTTAATTCCTAAATGCTACACATGCGCTCCGCCCACTGCCTTCTTTGCCTGCATTGAAGGGATGAAATCGCCGCTGCGACAAGACTGCCGTAGCAATGGGACGTTCTTCTATTGTGGCATTCATAACGGCGGGTGAGATTGGGCGGCGGGTGAATTGATCGGCGGGTGATATTGATGGGCGGCAGGGGGATTTAGAGGCGATCGCCCCTCCAAGGCTCCCCCAAAGCCAATTCAAAGCCAAGCTAATCCAGCCGATCTCGCTCCAGGGAAAATCCGCAAGCCGCACGAAAATAATTTTGGAAGCAGGAGTTGACATTACCGATTAAAACTGTAAAACTGGATACAGAAACGAATCAAATCGTTCATTCGACCCACACTTCTTAAGTTGATTTCAACTATAAAAGCGTCAAGTCGGACGGAAGTAAGGAGTTTACTCAGTAAAAATTCTTAGCTGATAGCTTCTGAAGGAACGCGCCTCTTAGTTACCTACACCTCAAGTTAGGAGGCGACATCATGCAATTAACCTACCGTGGCATCCGTTTTCAATCTGGCACTTCGGCTGCAAAAACCTTAGAGCAAAAGTCTGCCGGTGTTTACCGAGGCGTGCGCTTTTCTTTCCCGTCTATTCGTAAAGTAGCGTCTAGCTCTAACGACGATCAACAGGGATTGAAATATCGCGGCGTATCTTACGTTCACTAAAGGCTGCCATTAATTAACTCCCAAAGTTTTACGTTGCAAGGTTTACAGCCTTACTTGCCTTTGGCATAGGGCGTAGTAATCTCCACTGCGTAAGGTATTGGGAGCTGATGAATAAGATACTTTAGTTAGATTGTTAGGTCCACTTTCAATCTAGTTGGACCATCAAAAACTAGTTTCTATATCTTTTTCTCTGGGTGTGCGAGCGATCGCACACCTTTTTTAGCGTCACTTTTTCTAGCGTTATTTTGCAACTTCATTTTTTCAAGTTCTTGCGATAGGACCTTGGCAGAAGGGTTCAGAGCCAAGGGAATTGGGAGCGCCCAGAGACCCTAATAAGTCTAAGGGGCAAAAAGTCTAAGAGGTTCAATAGCGATCGCCCACCCATCAACCCAGTTTGGCAGGGTGAAAATGTTGCTCTAGGGGAGAAATAATAGGGCATAGGGAAAGGTTTTGTATGTTGTCGATGTTATTCCAGGTGAAGGGCGCTTGATTTTCGGCAGCGAGGTAAAGGTAGCGTTTAGCGCGGGTTAGGGCCACATACAGCAGGCGATAGTTTTCCGCTAGTTTCAGTTGATTTGCTTGTCGCCAGGCATCTTCCAAAGCAGGCAAGATTTGAACATCAGGGTTTTGGATATAGGTGCGTAACTGGGCACGGATACATTCAGCCAGGTCGATATCACCGAGGAAGTTGGCCGGTAGCGGCGGATTAGGCTTCCCAGGAATATTATTGGCTTGCAAGAACGGAATAAACACCGCGTCCCAGTCCAGCCCCTTGGCTTTGTGCATGGTGATAATAGTGAGCTGTCCCGATCGCATATAGGCCGATTCGGCGTTACCTTCGGCGTCCACCGGCGTAAAAGTTTCGTTGGTCACCAGGGGCGACAGGTGCTGCAAAATTGTGCCCAGGCGGCCGTCCCCGGCTCCTCGCTGGCGCAATTCGTCGATCAGTTTTTCGGCGGTGGCTAGCTCTGTGGGATCGTATCCCATGGTGAAGCACACGAAGGAGATGAGATTGTAGGGGGTGAGTTCTAGGCGAGCGCGCAAAAGGGCGGTGCAGATTTTTTGGGCGGTGCGGCGGCGATCGCTATGGCGCGGTTCCAACGGGCTGGGATATAAAAATCCCTCGGGGCGACTGGCCAAACGATCCAAATCCTGGCTTTCAATCAGTTTGCGATCGCCCAACACCTTCAGCGCTGCCTTGAGATTATCGGGAGAGTGGGGACGTTCAATAAAGCGCAGGAGACACAGCAGTTCACCAGGCACATGAGATTGGCGATCGCTGCGCCCCACTTCGTAGATAGGAAGGGCATCGCCGTAAAGATCCGAAAAAGTGTCCGCTAAAAACCGCCCCTGATCGTTCGTGCGCACCAGCACGGCAGCGCTGTAGTTGGGATATTTCTTGAATAATCGCAAAGCGCGACGGGCAATATTATCAGCGGTGTCGTGAATGGTGTTGGGGCGGTCAATTTCCAAGCCGGGGCCGAGGGGGGTGGGGTTGGCGTCCGGCTGGGGGTCGTCTGGGGCAACAGGATATATGGTTTGGGGCAGAGACGGTAGGGTGTAGTGCGGTTTGGGGGTGGGGCGATCGCTGCTATTGTCGGCGGGATTCTCTTCAGCAAATTGTTGATTAATCCAGTGCAGGGCAAAGTTTGCCGCCTTAATTAAAACTTCGCTGCTGCGTCCCGATTGATTCATTTCTGCCAGGGATTCGCTCTCAGCGCAGGCTTGGCAAAAGCGTCGGAAAAAAACCGGATCAGCAGGCGTAAACGTGGAATTAATCGCCTGGTTCGGATCCCCCACACGAATCAAATTCAAATCGCCACCCCCGCCCAAAGCTCCCCATGATAGGGAGAGTTGGGGAGATACCGAAATATCACCCCATAAAGCAGCATCATGGGTTAGCGCATCCGCCTCCGGGGATTACCCCTCGGTAGTTCTTTCTTCGGGGGGGAAGGCTGCGAGAATTGAAATTAATTTATTTTGCAACGGCGACGAATCCTGAGCCTCATCCTCAAACACGCCAAAAATCTGTGACTGCCACCGGGTTCGCAACGGCGGATCCGCCAACACCCGCAGCGCTCCCAAAATTGCATCGTCATAGTCCATTAGGCTTCGCGATCGCAACAGCCGTTCATACTCCTCATATAGTCCAGCGGCGATCGCCAACCCGTCATATCCCCCAGAAAAGCCATCCGGGCCAGCGCCCCCTCCCTTCAACCGAGACAGGCGATACAAATCCTCCGGCACTAGCCCAGAACTTTTCGCCTCATGGATCGCCGTCAAAGCCATATTGGGCAATACCGCCGTGCGTAATACAGACCATCGCCGCAGCCGCTCTGCCTCCTCCCCGTCAAAACTATTGCCCTCTATTAACTGCTGAAACGCCAAAGGTTTGCGCTCATTCCACCGGTCTACCTCATCCCGAAT
>CALCTI010000427.1 GCA_937894105.1 uncultured cyanobacterium | reverse complement strand
CGGACTGAATTTCATAGCTTGTCCACAAATTTGCCGTTACGTCAGGCACATTACGCACACCGTTGCCATCGGCAAAACGGGAGCTGTCCTCAATTCTGGAGTCCAGCAAACTCACCCCTGCCAACAGGTTCCAGCCTGGCAAAATCTCGCCATTAACCCCCAGCTCAATCCCGCGGCTCCTTTGACGACCAATCGGCACCACGAAACCAGGATTGTCTGGATCGCTCTCTGCCACATTCGTTAAGGTGGTGTTGAAATACGCAAGATTTGCTGTCAGTCGCCCGTCCAGCAAATTTGCCTTAACCCCCAGCTCAAACTGCTCCCCTCGCTCAGGTTCAAGGAACTCCCCGTCTATGGTTGTGGAGGTGAGGGTATTGGGTTGGAAAGACTGGCTATAGCTAGCGTAGAAGGCCAGTTCATCCACAAGCTCGTACACAATGCCCACACGGGGTGTAAACGCAGTTTCTGAACGTTCCTCCGCCCTGTTGAACTGTCTTGATTCCACCTCTTCGTTCAAAAAGTCCACACGTCCCCCCAGCAAAATATTTAGCCCGGGTAATATCTCAATTTGATCCTGAAGCAGGAGTCCAATCCGACTTTGGCGCGCCGCTGAAGATGAGGCAACCGCGCCAAGGGGCAAGTCCGGGCGAGGGGGGGTCGTAATCTCCGAATTGAAAAGGCTGGTGGGCAAAGTGGGCTGGATCGTCGTTTCCCCCTCAGCGTCCGTCAAGAAAAAATCCACCGCCGCCAACAGGGTGTGATTGATAGAGCCGGTGCTAAATTCACCCTGGAGTTCCGTTTGCAGCTCATAGGTGGACTCTCGGTTGTCGTTGGAGAAAAATCGACGGTTTGCGTCCCCAGAGGGTGCAACGGAACCAAACAGCTCGGCGCGAAGGGTGAGAAAGTCCCCATAGGTATAGCGAAAACGGTTGCGCAGTTGCCAGTCATCATTGAAGCGCTGGGAGACAAATATGGGCTACCCTTCCAAAAGCCACAAAATAGCGCTCCAAATCGGTTTCAAACCCTCGAAACCCATCTGAATGTTCATAGACCCCATTGAGGCGATAACGAATGCTACCGCTACTGTTCACAGGTCCCGTCACGTCAAAGGTGGGTCGAATCAATCCGTAGCTCCCCACCTGGGTCGCCACCTCAACGGCAAACTCGTCCTCCGGCTGTTCTGACACCAGGTTAATTGCCCCGCCGGGCTCAATATTCCCGAAGAGAATCGCCGCCGGTCCCTTTAAAACTTCCACTCGCTCCACGTTGACCGTTTCACGAAAACTATCCTGACGAGACTGAAAGCCATCGCGCAAAATTGTCGCATTTTCAAAACCACGAATCGTAAAATTATCGCGCGAGCCTCCAAAAGTGTTGCCTTGGATAACGCCCGGTGAGTTGCGCAGCACCTCATTCAGGCTGGTGGCCTGCTGTTGCTCCAGGATGATTCGGGGAATGACCTGAATGGATTGGGGTACTTCAAACAGCGGTGTATTGGTACGAGTACCGGTTGTGGCATTGTCTACGGTGTAACTGTCCTGTTCACCGGTGACTTCTAGGCGAATGGCATCGTCGGTGCCGTCGCCTGTAGCAATACTTGGAGTCATGCCCAGCACAATGCCGGTTGGGGTGACTCTGGTAGCGATCGCGGGAGGCGCATCGGTCCCCGTAATCGAAATCCGCACCTGCCCATCGGTGGTTTCAGTGGCTTCAATAAACGCAATTCCATCAACGGGACCGGCGGACTGAAACTCCTCCGATAAGGCAGCGCCAGGGATTTCAACAATGGTCGCGTTGCCTAAAGTGGTGGTGGTGCTGGCAGCCAACTCGTCCGTCGCCGTAATCACCAGCTCCGCACCGGCTTCCGTCGTTTCAACACGAATATCGGTGATTTCCACCCGCAGCAAAGTGACTTGGGCGTATCGAGAATCACTCTGAGAGTCACTTGCCTGTGCGGCCGAGGAGCGCTGAGGGGCTTCCGATGCGGCGATCGCCCCTTCCGCAACCACACCCAAATTAGCCCACACCAACAGCGCCAACCAACTCAGCCTTGATGTAAGCACTAGGTGGCTCAGTACAGCCCGACCTTTTAACAACGATCCCATAACAATCCTCCACACCATTTCAACGCAAGCGCACAACGACTCTGACCAGTCAGCGGAATAAGCTGATGACCGAATCGAAGAGGCAAGCCTACTTAATGACAAAGTTTCCTAGCAAGACCCTAGAGGACGAAAAAGCTCATGAACATCCATTTCGCGCCCCAAATGCAACATTTTAACAGCGCAAAACGTGTCGTCAAACCCCCAGAACTCACGCAAAATCCCCGTTGCCCTTACCCCAAACTCCTCACCCTCAGGGAGAGGGGCTTCTGAATTTTTCACTTTACCGTCATCGTTTTTACGCCCCTTTTTCTTGGGGAGAAGGGACGGGTCAATGCTACTTAAAGACGCTTTTCTTGGTAGGTTATCCAATACGCATTTGGAAGGCTTTTGGATTTAATCCCGTACGCTTGCGGAAAGCAGTCGCAAAGCGGCTACGGCTGCTGTAGCCCACAGCGGCAGCAACCTCCGTAATCGATAATTCTGAAGTCATCAGTAAGCGGCGTGCTCGTGTTAGCCGACAATCCCGCAAATAGCCGAAGGGGGTCGTCCGGTACAGCGTCCGAAAGCTTCGGGTTAGGGTCAGTCGGTTCGTTCCCACTTGGCGAGCTAGGGATTCTAATGAGGGGGGATTAACCAGCTGCGATCGCAATAGGGCTGCCGCCTGCCAAGCACAGCCCAAATTGGTCTCTTTTAAGGGCAAAGACGAAACCGCCTCGAGGCGTAGGTCTGCCAATTCCAAAGCATTACGCTTCAGGTGCTCCAAACGGGCTTCACCGCGGTGAGGACAGTGCAAAATTTGATCGAGTCGCTGCCCCATTTCCGCCGTGATCGGGCAACACATCGCATACTCTAAGGCTAATAACTCATTGTGAGCAGCTTCGCTTAGCAGTTGATCCATGCTGGGGTTGAGTGGCAACGTATCGCCACTGGGCAGCGCCGCATTGGTATGGAACACACGCCTTAGCATCTCCTTATCCATCGCCGGTGCACGGCTGCCGACCTGATGACGATGAACCGCTTGCAAGGTCTGCTCCACTGCCATTTGTGCTTGGGGCAACAAGCGCTCCAAAAAGCGCTGGACGTAATCTAGCAACGCTTTGCGCCGGAAAAATATTTCGACTTTGAAAAAGCGTCGCTGGGATCGCTTTAGCCCCACCTGCCGCAGTCGAAACGCAGGCACGTAGAGACTATGCCCACTCCGGGGGCCAGCCAAGTGAAATTCCACTTCAATGCGATCGCCCTGCCCCACCATATCTATCAATAAATCTCGACACAGGGTGTAATCCAAAATTGCCAGGGTGCAATCTTCCGTTAGATCAATGTGCTGAACATAGCCAGTGCCCAGATCCGGCGGACACACAAAAATCTGGTCAGATGGGTCAGCGTGCCTAAGTTGAGGATCGTTGGGATCCCCTGGGAGCAGTAAGTCGATAAGTGGCTTTGAGCTAACTTGCATGGGCATAGGATGGGATTTGACTGAATCGGAGTCTGAATAGTTGCGATCGCCCATTCACCGGTCCTAGGGGCTGTTATCAATTAAATTTCAAACTCAGCGGCGGCAAGGGATTTAGCCCCTAGTATTTTTTGTGTCGAAGGGCGCGCACTTCCCAACGCATTTAGCTTCTGACATTTAGCTTCTGACATTTGGCTTCTGGCGTTTAACCTCTAACATTTAATTGATGGAACGCCCTAAGTACCGTCGCACCAGCACAATCGCCGCTAAATCATCGATCGCCCGAGGGGGCACTCGCAGTCCTTCCGGAATCAATCGCCTTAGCCCCTTGGGCGGATACAGTTCCCAGTACACGGATCGCGCTTCTAAGGTACTGTTATGCTCATCAATTAATTGTGGCGCGGGCAAGGTTGCAATATTTCCCAGCTTCTCAGTCCATTGGGCAAGCCATTCCTGGGAGCTGGTGCGATCGCCCATCACGACCGTTTCGATGGAAAAACGCGACGCCCAATCCTGCACGGTTTCCATCACCTGCCCGGAAGGCACCACCTCGTGGATAATGGGAACACCCCGGTTATCCACCAGCGCTAAGCCACTTTATTCCCGCCCTGGATCTACCCTTAATATCCCCTTATCCTACGCCCCTATATTTCGATAAACTTCAACGGCATAGCGGCAATAATTTAGATATCGTTTCAAATCTTGTTTCAAACGGTGTTGCCGTTATGTTTGCCAGCATTTTTTGCCACCATTAAATATCGTTTACCCCGTTTTCCATCCATTCTCCACGTTAAGCACTTAAGCCCAGCCCATGCAGCCCACCGATCCGAATCAGTTCACCGATAAAGCTTGGGACGCGATCGTTAATTCCCAGGATATTGCGCGGCGGATGGGGCAGCAAAATCTGGAGGTGGAACACGTGATGATCGCCCTGCTGGACCAGCAAGGGTTAGCCCACACGATTCTTGAGCGGTTGCAGGTGGATCCTGAGCGCTTTGCTGAACAGCTTACGGATTTTGGCAACCAGCGTCCCAAGGCGGAAGATCCAGAGCAACTGTATCTGGGGCGTAATCTGGATACCTTGCTGGACCGGGCGGAAGAGGCGCGCCAGTCTTGGGGCGATGATTATATTTCCGTTGAGCATATTTTGCTGGGGTTTGCGGAAGATGAGCGCATTGGGCGGCGATCGCTGCGAACCTTCCGTGTGGATCCCCAGGCTTTGGAAAAGGCAGTGCGTGGGGTGCGCGGTAGCCAAAAGGTAAGTAGCCAAACCCCCGAGTCCAGTTACGAAGCCCTGGAACGATTTGGCTGCGATTTAACGGACCAGGCGAAAGAAGGCAAGCTGGATCCGGTGATTGGGCGAGACGAGGAAATTCGCCGCACCATCCAGGTGCTGTCCCGGCGTCAGAAAAATAATCCGGTGTTGATTGGGGAGCCGGGGGTGGGTAAAACCGCCGTAGTGGAAGGGCTAGCCCAGCGCATCGTAAACGGCGACGTGCCGGAATCGTTGAAAAATCGCCAGTTGATTTCTTTGGATATGGGCAGCCTAATTGCGGGCGCGAAATTCCGAGGGGAGTTTGAGGAGCGGCTGCGGGCGGTGCTAAAGGAAGTGACCTCATCCGACGGGGCGATCGTGCTGTTTATCGACGAGCTGCACACCATTATGGGAACCGGCTCCGGTCAAGGCAGCGCCATGGATGCGGGGAATTTGCTGAAGCCGATGTTGGCGCGGGGGGAGTTGCGCTGTATTGGGGCGACAACGACGGATGAATTTCGTCAGCACGTGGAAAAGGATCCGGCCCTGGAACGGCGGTTTCAACAGGTGTTGGTGGAGGAGCCTAGCATTGACAACACCGTGTCAATTTTGCGCGGGCTAAAAAGTCGCTACGAGGTGCACCATGGCGTCCAAATCACCGATGGAGCGCTGGTGTCAGCAGCAAGTTTGGCGGATCGCTACATTGCCGATCGCTGCCTTCCCGATAAGGCGATCGACCTGATGGACGAAGCGGCCGCCAAGCTAAAGATGGAAATCACCTCCAAGCCGGCGGAGTTGGAAATTATCGATCGCCGGTTACGCCAGCTAGAAATGGAGCGGCTGTCTTTAGAGGATGACGAGTCGGCCCATTCGGGTGATCGCCTAGAGAAAATCGAATCGGAAATCGCCACCCTAAAGGAAAGCCACGGGGAACTGGATGGACAGTGGCAGGCGGAAAAGGAACTGCTGGACGCCATCACCAGCCTGAAGGAAGAGGGGAATCAACTGCAAAAGCAAATTGCCCAGGCGGAGCGAGACTACGACCTGAATTTGGCGGCCCAGTTGAAATACGGGCGCATGGAGCAGGTACAGGAGGAGTGGAAACAAAAAGAAGATGAGCTGAATGAGCTACAGCGCAACAGTGAAAATCCCATGCTGCGGGAGGAAGTGACCGACGGCGATATTGCTGAGGTGGTGGCACGGTGGACAGGGATTCCCGTGACTCGGCTAATGGAGTCGGAGCGGCAAAAGCTGCTGAAGTTGGAAAGTCATTTGCACCAAAAAGTGATCGGACAGCAAGAGGCAGTGACGGCGGTGGCGGCGGCCATTCGGCGATCGCGGGCGGGTATGAGCGATCCCGGTCGTCCCATTGGCTCCTTCCTATTTATGGGACCCACGGGAGTGGGTAAAACCGAGCTAGCACGGGCATTAGCAGCCCAGCTGTTCGACAGCGACGACACCATGATTCGGCTGGATATGTCCGAATATATGGAAAAGCAAAATGTATTTCGCCTTATTGGAGCCCCTCCAGGATACGTGGGCTACGAGGCGGGGGGACAGTTGACCGACGCGGTGCGCCGTCATCCCTATTCAGTGCTGCTGTTTGACGAGGTGGAAAAGGCTCATCCAGACGTGTTTAACGTGCTGCTCCAGGTGCTAGACGACGGGCGACTGACCGACGGACAGGGACATGTGGTGGATTTCAGCAACACCATTATTGTGATGACCAGCAATATTGGCTCCCAGTATATTTTGGAGTGCGTTGGCGAGGACACGGAGGAGGAATGGGCGCAACAGGCTGCTCGCCAGAGGATGCATGATCGCGTGACGGGCGCATTACAAAAGCATTTCCGCCCCGAGTTCCTGAACCGCATGGACGACATTATTTTGTTCGATCCCCTGTCCAGGGCAGAAATCCGCCAAATTGTTGCCATTCAAATGAAGCGAGTGGAGCGGCTATTAGCCAACCAAGGCATGACCGTCGAGCTGTCGGAAGATGCCCAAACGTACCTGGCGGACGTGGGCTATGACCCGGTTTACGGTGCCCGTCCGTTGAAGCGGGCTATCCAAAAAGAGCTGGAAAATCCCATCGCCACTAAAATTCTGGAAAACGCCTTTGGGGATGGGGACGAAATCGCCGTAGCGGTGGCGACAACCGGCGATGAGTCCCACCTCACCTTTACCCGAGTGCCGCGATCGCCCGCCAACGCCGACGAGCTTCCCAGCAATCCCACCGACCCCGCCGACTCAAACCTCCTAGACTCTGACGAGACATCGCCCAAAAGTACCCTTACTTTAGAGCAGCCTCCAGAAACTGCCGAGCTAGCTGAGGATGGCGATGCCGAGGATGCCCAATCGGCGGACGCAGGCTTAGGGGAAGAATCGGAAGCGATCGCCCAGGTGAAGATTGCTCCCGTGGAAATTGCTCCCGTGGAGGTTGATCCCCACATTGAGCCCCATATTGAGCCCGATATTAAGCCTGGGCTTGAGCTTGAAGGAGAGCTGGAAGAGACGCGATCGCCCTTGCAACTAGACGACACACCGGAGGCGCAAACCCTAGACCTTGAACCAGCTGAAGAGGCGGGTGAAGTAATAGATGGACTGGAGAACGGCGAAACCATTGACGTGTCGCCGCTGCCACAGGTAGCTCCTATTTCTGACGAAGAAATTGAGGCGGAGTTAACGGCGAAGGGGACGGATCAGGACACTGGCGAAGAGGCGACGGTGCTGCGATCGCGTGACGATTTGCCTGACGGCGATCGCAGCCAAGGGCGAGGGGGCGAAGAAGACGAATGGGCAGAATTTGACGCAGAATTCTCGGTGCTTTAATACTCGGCGCTTTAGCCCTCGATGTTTCAGTGCTTGACGCTCTAGATCTCGACGTTCTAGCTCTTGACCCTTCAAATGGGACGTATCAGTCCACAGCACGGTTCAATGCCCATACGGTCCATTAGGATTTCACTGACAATATTAGCGATCGCAAACTCCCCGTAAAAACTTTGGGAAAAGTCGAACCCCTGCATCTCCGCCAACACCGCCAAATTTACCCCGTCCAAACTGTCCTCCCCCTCCATACGCTGACGAATATATGCCTGGGCCGCCTGCTGGGCGATCGCCTGATTTGCGGACTCCGGCAAATATTCCGCATCAAGCCACCGCAACAGGGTCGCCTGGAGCCACTCCCGTTCCTGGGACCAATTTTCCACGGGGGCTAAAATAATGGGCGAAACGGGTTGAGTCATAGTAAGGGTCCTTAGACTTACGGCCAGAAATCCGAGAAAAAACCAGAACAAGCTCTTAGATCGTTTGAATTAGATCGTTTGAATTAGATCGCTCGAAAATTTTTCCTGTTTCGTAAACTTTACTTTCTATACCAAAACGAATTTTCTGTAAAATTTCAAGGGGTTGACTTAAAGGCTCGGGAAAAACGTAAAAAATACGTAAAAATGCTCAAAATTGAATTTGTAAAAGTCATAAAAGTGCCCAGCCTCGCGTCTATAAATATTCAAGGCGATCGCCCAACAATACTTAAAAAGGACACAGCGATAACCTAAAGTGAAATAAGAAAATCAAGCTCAGCAAATAACAGCTAACAAAGAGACCAAAGGCTACCTGTAGCAGTAGCTTACAGATATTGATTCTAGTGATCGCAACGCCATGTACAACCTGTCATCAATTGTGGATGGTTATGCCCAAGGCTACTTTTTAATGGCAGAAAATGATGGTAGCCAACTAAGCTGGTACTCTAGTCGCGATCGCACCTTAATTCCCCTAGACGAACGATTTCGATATCCCAAATCCCTACGTCGTGTTTTAAATCAAAATCGATTCACCGTTCAAATTGATCGAGCGTTCCAAGCAGTTGTGGAAGGCTGTGCAGATCGAGACAGCACCTGGATTTCCACTGACTTAAAACGCATTTATTGGGAGCTATACCAAGCGGGTATTGCTCACAGTTTTGAAACTTGGCAAGAAGATAAACTGGCAGGGGGGATATTAGGAATTTCCTTGGGAGGAGCGTTTATTGGCGAGTCTATGTTTTACCAAATTCCTGAAGGTTCAAAAGTGGCCATGGTGAAGCTCGTCGAACATTTAAGACAGCGCGAGTTCCTATTGTTTGACGCTCAAATGATGAACCCCCATTTAGAGCGATTTGGTGCCATTATGGTTGACGATAAAGAATATCGTAGGCTTCTTAAAGCTGCGATTCAAAGAAAGTGTTTTCTGGTTTAAACTCACATTATTGACTAGCCAATCGTAAAAGCTATTATCAATTAAATTTCAAATTCAATAATCCCAAAACTTAAATTTGACGTAAAACCTCCCTTCGTCCTCTCTTCTTAAGAGGGGACGGAGAGCTCAAGTTTTATGCATCTGCCAAACTCAGGTTACAAGGATTTCAGTCCCTATGTTTTTTGTTCCAAAGATCCCTATACTTCCTGTTGCTTAAGGGACCTGAAGTTCAATGGATAAGATCTTTTAGTGTACCTATGATATCCTTAGACAATATTGCTGACATAGCGATTAGTACGGGCTGGGGAGCTGCTGATATTTTGCGCGACTATTACCGCAGATCTGATTTATCAGTAGATAACTCAAAGGAGGGCCCTGTTACTGCTGCAGACTTGGCGTCTAATTCCTATATTTTGGAACAGCTAAAGGGGCAGTTAGGCACCACTGACTTTGGCTATCTTAGCGAGGAAACCTATCAGGAATTCCTGAATAAAACCGGCAGCGGTCGAGTGGATAAAGATTGGGTATGGATTATTGATCCCCTGGATGGGACCAAAGACTTTATCAAAAAAACTGATGAGTATGCGCTGCATATTGCCCTGGTTTACAGGGGGCGACCCCATCTTTCTGTGGTGGCGTGTCCTGAAGCGGATGTGCTGTACTGTGCGGTTTTAGGGTCGGGCACCGTTGCCTATTCTCCGGGTGGAGAGAGGCGATCGCCCAAGGTCTCTGAAGTAGATGATTTAAGCCAATTAAAGGTAGTGGTTAGCCGCACCCATCGCGATGATCGCTTCAATCAATTAATCCAAAAATTACCCACCGGTGGTCAAAAAGCAGTGGGAAGCGTGGGTGGAAAAATTGTCGCAATTATTGAACAAAAAGCCGATATTTATTTATCCTTATCAGGCAAATCTGCACCAAAAGATTGGGATATGGCCGCACCGGAATTAATCCTAACGGAAGCCGGCGGTAAGTTTACCCACTTCGATGGTCAGCCTTTAATGTATAACCAAGGGGATCCTTGCCAGTGGGGCGGGCGGGCGGCTAGTAATGGTTTGTGTCACGATCAGCTTTGTGACAAAATCGCCCAGACTCTTCAAGAGATTGATCAATAAATACAAGCTAAAAATATCAGCCAATCAAATTTCTCAATCAATATTGGTCAGTAAAATTGATTAGTTAATACTGAAATAATACTGAGAAAGCACTAAGAAATGGGGCGATTTAACTATTACGATAATATTGCTGAAATTTATGATGAAAGTCGGTGGATTGATGATGCGATCGCCTCAGACGTTTCTAACTTTATCCTCAAATTAGTACAGGCAAAACCAGACACAAATTTTCTAGAGCCGGGAATCGGCACCGGTTTAAATATCTTTCCTTTTGTGCAGCAAGGATATACGGTAACGGGCATTGATATTTCCGCAGAAATGCTTGGACAACTGCGCCGAAAAGCGGGCGACCAAGCTTCGAACCTAACCTTAATTCAAGGCGATGCTTCCCCATTGCCATTTCCAAATTGCTCCTTCGACGTGGTGCTGACGGTTCATATGAGCCACGGTGTATCAGACTTGAAGACCTTCGGAGCAGAAATTCATCGCGTACTAAAACCGGGTGGGTTTTATCTTTGTCCCCAATGGTTGATCCCGACAGCTCGATTAAAGTTTGAAAATCAATTTAGGGCGATCGCGGCAAACTACACCCAGAAAATAGAAGCCTCCCGCCAATCGAAACGCATTGATTGCGATATTGAACTCAGTCAATATCTGCTAGAAAGGGGCTATCAAGAGCACTATTTCAACGTTAAGGAATGGGAGGTTAAAAATAGCGTGGGAGAACTTTTGAAAAACTTCCAATCACGAGCGTATGGCTTTTGCTGGCGAGTAGAAGATGCCGTATTTGGGCAAGTCATGGATAAATTTCACACTTTCTGTGTAGAAAATTACGGGTCCTTGGCAACGGAATTATCCTCCCAAGCTAAATATGAACTCTGGTCATATCAAAAGCCGCCCCATGGAAATTAAAAATTTTATAGCCAATTTTGCGCCAGTTTGATGCAAAAAGATATTGCAAAAAGGCAATGCAAGACAACTATGCAAAAACTGACGCGAATTAAATCGCGGAATAGAGCAATTAAGCGGCTTTCAATCCGCAGAGTCTTATACCAATTCTTTTAAGTTGAGAGACCTCGAACGCCGAAAAAAGAAGGCTTAAAAGGGCATTTTATGTCGCTTTAATTTAGGGCGTTGATATTACGAGAAATTCTTGATGATCGCCTCAGCAAACTCAGAACATTTCAACGGCGGCTCTACGGCGGGCTCCATTAACCGCGCTAAATCGTAAGTGACTTCGCGATTTTGAATCGCCGTGCCCAACCCCTTGCGCACTAGGTCCGCCGCTTCGGTCCAGCCCATAAAGTCCAGCATCATCGCCCCGGACAAGATTACCGAGCCCGGGTTAATGCGGTCCAACCCAGCGTGCTTGGGTGCCGTGCCATGGGTGGCTTCGAAAATGGCGCAGTTGTCGCCGATATTGGCACCGGGAGCCATACCCAAGCCCCCTGCGATCGCCGCCGCCGCATCGGACAGATAATCCCCGTTTAGGTTCATGGTCGCCAGGATGGAATATTCGTTGGGGCGGGTTTGGATTTGTTGGAAAATGCTGTCGGCAATGCGATCGTTCACCATCACCTTGTCTTTCCACTTGCCATCACCGTGGGTATCCCAAATGGCATCCAACACCGCCGACACTTCACCGCAAATCGCCTCCTGTTTCTCCGGCGTTAAGCTGTCGTAGCCCGGGTCAATTTTGCGGGCATTGTCTTCAACGCTGAGATCCGGATTGCCTTCCTTATTACTTAAAATCCACGACTCCCGCTCGGTAATGCACAGATCGCGGAACTCAGTGGTCGCCACTTCGTAGCCCCAGTCCCGGAATGCTCCCTCGGTGTACTTCATGATGTTGCCCTTGTGCACCAGGGTCACCAGTTGCTTTTCCTTGGGCAGGGCGATCGCATTTGAAATCGCCCGACGCACCAGCCGCTGGGAGCCGGTGACGCTGATGGGCTTAATGCCAATGCCCGAATCCAGACGAATTTGCTTCCCTTTATGCTCGGGAGTATTGGGAATTAGCTCTTCGTTCAGGAGCGTAATAAGCTTGGTGCCGGTGGCGTCCCCCTCGCGCCACTCAATGCCCAGGTAAATATCCTCCGTATTTTCCCGGTAAACAATTAGATCCAGCTTTTCAGGATTTTTATGGGGGGACGGAACGCCGTTGTAGTACTTGCAGGGACGCACACAGGCGTATAGGTCAAAAATTTGCCGCAGAGCCACGTTTAGGGAGCGAATGCCGCCGCCCACCGGGGTGGTCAACGGTCCTTTAATGGCAATGCCGTACTCGCGAATGGCTGCCAGGGTATCTTCGGGTAGGTACTGGAAGGTGCCGTAGCGATCGCACGCTTCATCCCCTGCAAAAATTTTAAACCAGGAAATTTTCCGCGCATCCCCATAGGCAGTGCTCACGGCCGCATCCAAAACGCGCTGGGCGGCGGGCCAAATATCGACCCCGGTCCCGTCGCCGCGAATAAAGGGCACGATGGGATTATCGGGAACCACCGGCTGACCGTTCGCAAAGGTGATCTTTTCGCCGATGGTGGGGGGCGTAATTTTCTCGTATGCCATAAGTTTTGTAGCTGTTCCTGTATGGTGCCCTAGCGCGATTGCAAATCTGGCGGCTTGCCCTTGAAGGGTGGGGCATCCGCGTAGACCGCAGTATTAACCGTGATAATCCTACACCGTAAGGCGCTGGGCGACGGCGTTAAATCGCTCCATTTGGATTTTGTCAGCAATTTTTACAGCACTTTACTGTTGCTGATGAGCCACTGTCCGTCCACCAATACCAGGCTGTAGCGCACTCGCAGCTGGTCATCGTAAGAGCCGGCATTGCTCAGGCGATCGCCCTGATATTGCTTTGCCACCTCTCGCACCTGGGCTACCACCGTTGCCCGCTCTGGATTGCCTGGGTCCACGGTAACGTCGGCGATCGCCACCTCATGTTCATAAGTCCAGTGGGCACCAGATCCTTTGGTGGCCCCTACCCGCCCGCGCCATTTTCTGAGCATCGGGTCCACCAACACCGCTTCCAGCGCCGCCGCGTCGTACTCTTGCCCCATGGATCGAGCCTTGGCCGACAGCCAATTTTCCACCGTAGCTTTGGCGATCGCCGGGTCCAAATCACCGGTGGTGGCTGGATTGGACACGGCCCCTTCCGGATCAGCTTCCCCATCGGGCGCGGGAATTTCCGTAGACGGGCGGTCCAAATACACCGTTGGCTGATTCGGCTCCAGGGCGGGTCCCGTATCCCCTTGGAACAGGCGGGCGATCGCTCCGTAAGCTTGCACCACTAAAAAGCCAAACAACACCACCGCCAATAAGCCGCCGATCCCTAAAATGACCAGGCTGCCTTGGGAAGGGTCTCCGCTGTCCCGGCGTCGGCGATCGCGAGGGGAAGAGTCGCCAACGCGGCCAAAGGAATTGTCGTCAATGGGGGGAGCAGTGCCGGAGCCGCGACCGAGACGATCCAACGCTGGGTTGGGCGCTGGGTTGGGCGCTGGGTTGGGGGAGGGTATATCCCCCACGGCCACCCCTGCGGTTGAAATGCCCGGTGATACGGTCGATCGCGGAGGCGGAGCCGCGCCCAGATTACCCCCCGTGCCGGGGTTAGCGGCGGGAGAGGTCAACGGGCGAAGGGATGAGGGAGCGCCCGTAAATGCCGTTGTGTTAGGCAGCGTAGCGGTGCCGCTGGCAAAGGCGGTGCCACTGGGAACGGAGAGGGAGGGCGACGACGGGGCAGAGCGGGTAACCGGGCGCTCTCCCAAGGGTCCTAACAAAATGGGTTGAAAGGGGGCAGGTGTCCCGTTGGTGCTAGTGTCCGAGTCGGCGTCTGGAGCGATCGCCCCCGGTGGCATCTCTGCCCCTGGAACCTGACCTGCCCCCTTCGCAAAGGGAGTGGGAGGCACTTGACTCGGCCCCCCTAACTTGGGAGGAATAATCGGCGGGCGCGGGGGTGGCGTTAGGGAACGCTCCCCGTTACGTCCCACCGCAGCCAAGTCCGCTGGATTGGGGTCGGGCACCGTGGTATTCCAGGTGTTGTCGCCAGCAACCTCAGCCTCATCGGGCATGGATTCCAAATAGCCCTGCACGCCAGGGTCGGAGAAATAGCGCGTTAGGGACACTTCCATGGCGCTTAAATCGCGAAAATGGGGCAATACTTCCGACCCCAACCACTGTTCACAATAGGCACATAAACCGGGAAGCAGATCCGGGGAGTTGCCCGCTCGCGATCGAATGGCATCCAGGGGCTCCGCTTCCTGGCTTTTTTCCAAATACTGACAGGCTTCATCGGGCTGTCCCAACAGCAGGGCACAGATCGCCTGCTCTAAAAACACATCCTGCCGCTGCCCCAGCCGCCGAAACAGCAAACTAGCCCGTTGTACAAAGGCTGGCTGCCGCTGGCTGAATCCCTGGGCAATCAGGGCATAGGACGCCAAATAAGTGGCCACCGCCGACGGGCGACGTGCTTCTGCTTCAAATAGGGCAAGCTGCTCCTGGGCGCTCAGGTAGCCGCGAATTTGTTGAATAAACCGTAAAAATTCCTCGACTCCCAGTCCAGATCGATCATCCCCGTTGCCATCAATGCCCCCGCGCTCCTTCAACATACTGCGCAGCAGCTGCAACCCCTGGCGATGGGCCACACCGTTGGCGTCCGGGCTCGCCATTAGCTCCAGCACGCGATAGGGGCGCAGGCGATATAAATCTCCCTGAATTTCCCCTCGCAGCCCGGCAAAGAGCCCGTTGTGTAGCAGCATCTCTTGGGCAATTTTTAGGGAGGAGGCCGCCTGCTCCGAGTGGTTGCTTTGCCACTGTTCCCGCCCCAGCTCTAGATAAGACAGCACCACGGTGAGCAGTAAGTCCGCCAGGGCTAAATTCGGTTCCCCAAAGCGTCCCGCTTCAATATCGTCGGGTTGGCTGAGGTATGGATAGCCCAGCTTAATGGCAAGCTCGTATTCCCCCAGTTCATGCAACAGGGCGATCGCCCCGGTCAATTGGCGATCGTCAATATCTAAATTCAGCGTTTTGGGAACTGCACCGTCGGGGGTGGCCAGCTGGGGTCCTTCCGCATAGCTTTTGGCCAGGAACTGGGAATCATAGGTTTGGCGATCGCTCGCCACGGTTAACGTACGATAAGCCTCATCCAAAAGCTGCCGCCGCAGGGTTAGGGCTGTTTGGGAATAGTCCGGATGGGGAACGTGGGCGAGGCGCTGTTGGTAAGCCTGACCGAGTTGAGAAGAATCAGCTTGGATGGGCACGCCCAAAATCCGGTAGTAATCAAGCGGAATCAACACAACTGAGGCCTCGCATTTAAAAGGATGAAGTCACAGGCAGGTAGTGTCCGAAATGGGTCCTGGTGCCCTTCGCAAACTTTTGCGAATTACTTTTGCGAATCACTTTTTCAAATTAACGTTGCAAGCTAATGGGGAAAATCAATTTCGCAAGTTTAATTTTGCAAGTTTAATTTTGCAAGTTTACTGGCACCCAACCAAGTCGAATAAAGACATTTAAACAAAAGAGCAGAGGCTGGCAATATTCAGAAGGTATTCAGATAGAAACTGAAATATTTTAAAAGCTGGAATATTAAAAGCTGAAATGCCTGGTCTTTGAGCTAAATTCTAGCCTGTCCCCCATGGCTCTGTCCCCTGAGAGGTTCAATGGGATACCGGACGGTGTGAGCGGTCCCGTCGCCCTTGAGGGTGGCTCCCCCAGGATTGACGCAGAATTTCTGTTGATATTAATTGACGAATTGGATGGGGTAATCAGCTACCAGGGGCTGCCCACCAGGGTGAAGCCGGACCAAAAGTAGGGGTGGGAAAAGTCGGCAGCGGCGCTGGAATCGGTTAGTTGTGCTGGGATAGTAAAGTCCCCTTGGTTGGTGCTGGCTAAAAAGGCTTTGACTGCTGTGATCTCGTTGCGTAACAGGGCGAGCTGGGCTTGGCGGAGGGATTCGGCTTTGGTGGGAATATCGCCGAGGCGATCGTAAAATTCCGACATCAAGGTTAGGGTTCCGGCGTCGCTCACTTGCCAAAGGCTAGCCACAACGCTTTTTGCTCCCGATTGCACCGACAGTCCCGCAAATCCTAGCTCTGCTGAGGTGTTGCCAAAGGCGGTTTGACAGGCACTTAGGACCAGCAGCTCTAGGGGCGGGTTGTGGAAGTTGAGGGAGGCGATCGCATCCAATCCCAACTGCTCATCCCCCCAAAGCTGCACAAAGGAATTGCTGGGGTCGCCGTCGCGAAACACCGCGTGGGTGGCAAGATGGGCGATCGCAAAGTCTTCCTGGCTACGAATATTCTGCATCGCAGCCAAGGTAAATTCATCTTCAATTAAGTCAACGGTGGACCAGTTTTTCTGGATTGCGGCTAGCTCCACCGGTACCGACGGCAGGTCGCCCAGGGTGTTAAATTCCGATGTCCCGGCGACGAGGATTCTGGAATTTGTCAAAGGTTTGTACTCGGTTTCCAGTAGTCCAAAGCTGGGGATGATCGCAACGGGCATTGTCAAATTAACCTGCCATATTCTGGATGAGGCACTACCGTCCTGCTCGC
>CALCTI010000426.1 GCA_937894105.1 uncultured cyanobacterium | reverse complement strand
CAACTTCGGCACCACATACTGAGCCGTTGTTACCACCGCCAACTTCAGCCGCCCCCGTCGCTGCCCTTGCAAATCCGCCATCGCCATCTCCAGGCGATCCAAACTATCAAACATCTCCTTGCAAGAGTCCAGCAGCATTTCCCCCGCTTCCGTCAAAAATAACTGTCGCCCCACCTTTTCAAATAGGGGCAGTCCAATCCCCTGACTAAGCTGCTTAATCTGTCCCGATACCGTTGGCTGGGCGATCGACAATTTCTTCGCCGCCTTCGTAAAACTTCCCTGGCGGGCCACCTCTCGAAACAATTCAAGCTGATGAAATGTGGGTCGCATATCAATGGATGCAATTTAAAGCATAATTCTAATAAGTTTTTCTTAGCCTTTCTCTAGAAAACCCTGTCTTTTCTGTAACGCATTTCAGGGTAGATTGTAAATAGAAAATAACCTATGGTTTACGAAAATGTATCGTACTTACCAAATATTACTAGAAAAAGATGCTGAGAGCTTCACAAGTCTTTAACAGGCTTAATTTCAATAACCTAAAGGGTGATCTATTTGGTGGCATAACCGCAGCCATTATTTCCCTACCCATGGCCTTGGCCTTCGGGGTCGCCACAGATCTAGGTCCGATCGCCGGTTTATACGGTGCCGTTTGTGTTGGCTTTATGGCTGCCCTTTTCGGAGGAACGCCCACACTAATTTCAGAGCCTACCGGTCCTATGGCCGTGTTGATGACCGCTGTGGTGATGAACTTCAGCAACACCTACCCCGATGATCGCCCCATGGTGTTGGCCCTGTCGTTCACAGTCGTTGTCATTGCCGGGCTGTTTCAAATTGGCTTCGGTGTCCTTCGGCTAGGGCGCTACGTCACAATGATGCCTTACAGCGTTATTTCAGGGTTTATGTCCGGTATCGGTCTAATTCTGCTCGTGCTGCAATTGCCGCCCCTGCTGGGTCAGGCGTCAGCAAAAGGCGGTGTATTGGCAAACGTTGAAGCCATTCCCACCTTTATTTCCAACGCCAGCTTGCCGGAGCTGGCCCTAGGTGCTGGGACCATTGCCCTATTAGTCCTAACCCCCAACGCCTGGCGACGGTGGTGCCCTCCCCAGCTTTTAGCTCTTGTGGTGGGGACGGTAGCTTCTCTATGGCTTTTTGGCGATCTGGATATTCGCCGTATTGACAGCATTCCCGTTGGCTTGCCCAGCCTGTATATTCCTACCTTTAACCAAGACCAACTACAGACCATGATTGTAGATGGTGCGATTTTAGGAATGTTGGGCTGTATTGATGCGCTGTTAACTTCCACCGTTGCCGACAGCTTGACCCGCACTGAGCACAACTCTGATAAAGAGCTCATTGGTCAAGGTTTAGGTAACGTCTTCTCTGGGTTGTGTGGTGGCTTACCCGGTGCTGGTGCCACCATGGGAACCGTGGTCAATATTCAAGCGGGCGGTCGCACGGCGGTTTCTGGTTTGACTCGCGCTTTGCTGCTGTTGGGGGTTGTGCTATGGATTGGTCCCCTGTTGGAAAATGTGCCCTTGGCGGTACTAGCAGGGATTGCCATGAAGGTGGGTTTCGATATTGTGGATTGGAGCTTCTTGAAGCGAATTCACAAGGTGTCTGTGAATGGTGCTTTGATTACCTATGCGGTGACGGCCCTGACGGTTTTTGTGGACTTGATTGTGGCTGTGGGCGTGGGTGTTTTTGTAGCCAATATTTTGACCATTAGCCGCTTGACGGAGCTTCGTTCTAAGAGCGTACGCACCATTCAGGCTATTACCGATGTGGACGATGCTGTTGTCTTTAACGATTCGGAGAAGGCGCTACTGGCTCGCACCGAGGGACATATTTTGCTGTTCCACTTAAGTGGTCCGATGATTTTTGGGGTGGCTAAGGCGATCGCCCGAGAGCACAACGAAATCGAAAGCTACGAAGTGCTGATGCTGGACTTAAGCGACGCGCCTTGGCTTGGGGTTTCCTCCGGTATGGCCATTGAATCGGCTATTGAAGAAGCGGCTGAACTGGGTCGGCAAATTTATCTTGTGGGCTGCAATGGTCCTGTGCAAAAGCGTCTTAAGAGCCTTAACGTGGGCAAAATTGTGCCCCCTGAATGTTGGTTGAGCGATCGCCAACAAGCCCTCGAGGCAGCTAACCAATGGCTCTTTGAAAATGTGGCAATGCCTGCCGCAGACGGTGATGCTCCCATCAGCAACGAACCTCAGATTTCTTCGGCGTCTGCCTTGTAAAGCAAGGCGAAAAGTGCGAAACATACTTCGAGAGATACATTGCTGATTTAGCGAAGCTAGCTTAGCAAGTTTTTTAAAGTAGAGTTCACGGTTTTTAAAGACAATTTTGTCCGAAAAACCGTGATTTTTTTGCTTATTTTTGGAGGCAAGGCAACGGGTTTGGTGTCATCTCAATGCTTGAAAAGAAGCAATGCTTGACAAAAAGAAAATACTACAGGCTTTCAAGCCAGACAAAAGACATTTAAAAGGGCGCTGGGCACATCGAAGTGCGGGTTTTGTCCCATGCCAGCTTTGCCAGGCATCTCATTTAAAGACATCGCTTGTGTGGTGATATGAAGAGCCGGTATTACAGCTCGCCGAATTTCCCCAGGGGATACACCACTGACGTTGCTCGCCCAATAATTTTGCTGGCAGGAACGATCCCCCAAATGGAGCTATCAAAACTATCGTTGCGATTGTCACCTAAAACAAAATACGTATTTTCTGGAACCGTCACTTGAGCCATTTCGTAGGTGGTGGGCTCTTGCAGGTAAGACTCTGGTAGGGGCTGCCCGTTGACGTATAACTGTCCCCCTTGGATTTTTAGGCGATCGCCCGGCACTCCCACAATGCGCAAAATAAACGGCTGATCCGCCTGGGGACGCATATCTTGCAGGATTTTCGGGGGATTAAAAACCAGGATTTCGCCTCGCTCTGGCGATCGCCACTGATAGCTCAGCTTATCTACCACAATGCGATCCCCCGCCGAGAGGGTAGGATCCATCGCCGGCGATCCAATAACGAAAACATCAGCCACAAAGGCGCGAAGGGCAATTACAAAAGCTCCCGCAAATGCTACCGTTATTGCCCAGCCAACGCTGCCGCCCATCTCGCGGATAAAGTGATCCCTGTTCTGGGGCGATCGCGACTCCCCCTTTCCCCCATCAGGTGCCTCCACCCGTTCTTCGAAAACGCGGCTAAAGCCAGCAACGTATGCCACCGGCGTAGGAGCAAGGGATGTGGGAAAATTCTCAGCAAAACCATCAGCAACGTCGAAGGGAATAGGATCGCCGTCTTTAGGTGCCTTTGGAGAATATTGAGCGGAATCGGTTGCTTCTTGGGGATCACCCAACTTTAAACGCTTTAGAAACACGAAAGCATCCTTGCAGCGGAGCAATAATAATGGAAAAGATGTACAGAAATAGCCTGGTTTTTAACTTCTTAGCGATGGAAAGTGCCCAGTGAAAACGAAAATAAAAATCCAAGCGAAATAGTAAAGCTATAGTTAAACAAAAGAGAAACTACGAGAACTCATAATCGCTGCAATATTATTTTTACTACTAATTAATAGTGGCGAAATCAGGATGATCGACCATTGTTAGCAGATTAAACCTACTTAGATAGTCAATCGAAACAACCCTTACTATCGATGCAATGGGTTAGCAAGCCTGTAACGAAAGTAACCATTAATGTTTTTTTAAGACTGACAAGCACTTAGTTAACAAACTTGAGAACACAAGTTAGGAAACTAAGCCTTATGAAAAAATAATATAAGAGTTGAACGGAAAGGTGCAAGATGAAACCGAGCTTTTATAAGCTTCTGACACAAAAATTCTTGCGTAACCTTAACCATTGAGTCGCAAGCAGATGTAAAACCCTGCTCTTACTTGAGCGTGTCATCAATTAAGCCTCAAACTCAATCGTCTCCAGGGGTTTAGCCCCTAGTATCTTTTATTGCAGAGGATACATACTCCCCACTCGATGGGGCTTTTGGAGTTTGATTGACTATAAATCTTGGGTCTTAATAATCTCTTTCCAACAATTATCGATTCTTCCCTAACAACTTGACGCACTAATTTCTTAATGTCCGTTGGTGCCGAACTGCTTTTTTAAATCAGCCAAAGCAGACCAGCGAGCGTCAACTTTGACTTCAGTGTTGTCGGGGGCTAAATCCCCATTTTCGCTGTCTTTAAGCAACCTTGATCCTGCGCAATCAGCGCCGCAATTTTGTTGGACAGGTAGGGATAAACACAGCTGCTCATAGATCCAGGATTCTGGTTCAAAATGCCCCTGAGGCGACAGCGCTTCTTCCATTTCTTCCAGGTTGACTTCTTTTTCCTCACCGGGAATGCCAGGCAAATTGGCTTTCGAATCGAGCAAAATAATTTCGCTATCATCCAGCGCCAATCGCTGGTTGTACTGGTTCAAACAGCGATCGCAGGTAAGGGTAACGATAGTTTCTGCTTTGGCGCGCACCTCTAAAAAGTTGCCCCTGTGGGTCACCCATAACTCCCCCCGCACGGGGGTCAAAGTGGGTAAATCTCGAAAAGACTGCTTAAAGTCCCAGTAAAGAGTGTGCTTAGGAGCTTTTAGCAGATGGGGAATAAAAATGGTATTCACGACCTACCCCCATACTTTCGGACTAACAACTAAGCGGCGATCGCTCCCAGTTCCTTCGCTGTGGGTGGTTAAGTCGTCGTATTCTTCCAGAAGAGAGTGGACTTGCTTCCGTTCGGCAGCACTCAGACCCTTTGCCTCGTAACTTTGTCCCGTAGCTCGCACTTGCTCAACCGCCTCCTGAACAATTCCTCGCAAGGTTTCCCGCTGCTGCGATCGGTAACCGTTCACTTCGATGACATAGCCGTGCTGCGCGTCGCGCTCCAAATGGGCATTCAATCCCGCATTGGCTAAATGTTGCAGTGCGTCCAAAACGCCTCCCCCATTATCCAGCAGCTGATCCACCTGTTCCGACTGCAATTGGGTATGGTCGATAGTAAGCCAATAGTTATCGGCTCCGGCGATCGCATCATGCTCTGCCGCCACTGCTGCTGGCATGCTCATCAATGCCAAAGCTTGCTCTAGCCACTTTGGTCCACGTTCCAGGGGCCCTAAAGCCGCTTCAGTCGATGTACCCGACAGATCTTCAGACATATCCTTATACCTAGACGAAAGCTTGAGAGAATCTCTGGGATTTGACGGCTGATTCGCCCTGCTACAGGCTATCGAATGTTTTCTAAATCAGCAATCTTTTCCCAAGCTTGACTCCCAAGCTTTTCAGACTTGTTGGGCTCTGTTTCCCCTACTATTTTGTCTAAGACTCTGCCTTTTTACGCTTCTTCTTCTTGCTGCCCGTGGGCTCAAAGGGCAAGGTGTCCCGAGATGAAACGGTACCGCCACCCGCTGCCGCCGCACTTACCTCAACGGCTTGGGCATCAGCCAGCTTTTGGATATTTTCCGGTAAAGGCTCCCTCGACAGGATAAACGCCTGAGCCGTTTGGAAAACGTTCGCCGTCACCATATACATCAGCACTCCAGCC
>CALCTI010000425.1 GCA_937894105.1 uncultured cyanobacterium | reverse complement strand
CAAATTCCAGGGCTTATCGAGCGGCAAAGCCAATGCCCTGAGATCCGTTACGAAAACCTTACTCCTGATCAAAAAGCCGCGTGCGATGGCATCGTTGATTTTTTAACCCAGCCCCCTGCAGGTCAACAGCAGGTTTTGACTGGGTATTCCGGCACTGGGAAGACGACCGTTGCCCCCATCGCGGTGAAGCGAGCCCTAAAAGAATCCAAGGTTCTGAAGCCTTCAGATATTCTCCTGGCGGGACCAACCCATAAAGCCTGTGGGGTGATCTCTAGCACTTTTCACAAGGCGGGGCTAACCCTAGATGTCGCAACCTATGCTGCTATGCTGGGGATGCGAGGATCTATCGATGAGCGAACTGGAGAAGAGGTTTTCTCGCCTGATTCCAGCGCTCCAGAATGCTTCAGTAATTATTCCATCATCATCGCCGATGAAGCCTCCATGTTGGTGCATAGCCTTAAGGAACTGATTGATTCTCGAATTAGTTTATTTCAGCGAATCTTGTGGATTGGCGATCGCGCTCAAATTCCACCTATCGAAAAGCTGAGCGCGAACCCTGGGGAGGAAGAAGATCCAATAGAGTCGCCCGTCTTTCAGTATCCCGGATGGACGCTAGAAGAGGTGGTGCGCTACGACGGCAACTTAGCCCGCCTTGGCGAGGTAATACGCCTGGATATTACGTGCCCCAGCTTGCCGCGATTCAGGGACTTCTCCGACAATCAGACAGTTTTTGCGTTGCCTCCAAAGCTTTGGCAAGACGGTCTCTTGGGCTGTTTCACCTCTGACGAGGCGGAGGATCCTGACTACGTTCGGGTTTTGTCCTGGCGAAACGAGGTGGTTGATAATTACAACCAACTAATTCATCAAGCTCGGTTTGGGCAAGATGCATCTGAGTTTTGTGTTGGTGAGACGGTGGTGGCAAATAAGCCCTGCCTTTCAGAGCCCAGGTCTTTGGGAGTACCCCCAGATGTGTTGCTCCCCAATGGATGCGAGGCTGAAATTATTGGGATTCGTCAAGGTGTGATTCTCGATGTCCCCGTATTTTTCTTGGATTGCCTGACGGAGCATGGATATCGGGAAAATATCACCCTTAAAGTGGTTCGCTCGGTGGGGAAAGCTGGTTATTCGAAGCGTCTTCAAGGGTTAAAAAATAAGGCACTACAAGCGCCTCCGTTAACTCGGGGGAAGGCGTGGGTGGCGTTCTATCAGTTTCAGGAAGAATTTCATCCGGCGTCTTTGGCTTATGCCCTGACGGCTCATAAGTCCCAGGGGGCTACGTTCCAATATGTCTTCGTCGATAACCATGACATTTCCACCTGTCGGGGCGACATTCACCGCAATACCCTGCGCAACAAGATGCTTTATACCGCATCAACTCGCGCCGCAAAATCTGCATTTTTTAAGGTTTAGGAGCAATCACAAGGACCAGGACACTCCTTTTCCGCAATAAAAATAAATTTCTCAGCAAGAACCTCTGCATCCCTTCAGGGGTTCTTGCTGAGAAATTTACCGGATTCAACCGCGATACGCGTATCACCGACG
>CALCTI010000424.1 GCA_937894105.1 uncultured cyanobacterium | reverse complement strand
AACTGACTCGCGATCGCCTGTTCAAGACACTCCCACGCCCTCAACTCAAATGACAACGCCGAGGGACCCTGAGGTAAAAGAAGAGCAAAAAGAATACTCAGATTTACCTATTTCGGGAGCAATAACAGCCATCATTAACGGATATAAACGCCCTGAAAATATCCCCCCTATTTATAATGCTCTACAGCACCAAACTATCAAGCCCTACGAAACCATGGTTTGGTATAACGAATACTCACCAGAGCAGGGAAATCTAGATATTATTAGGCACTGTAAATCTTCATTGTCAAACTATAATTTTGGAGTTTGGGCCCGGTTTGCCTATGCCTTAAACGCAAAAACAGAATATGTTTGTGTCTTTGATGATGATACGGTTCCTGGACCAAGATGGTTTGAAAATTGTCTAAGAACAATTCAATCTAATGAAGGACTTTTAGGCACCGTTGGACTGGTTTTTGAAGGGACAGATATTTATATGGACCACGTTCGTTACGGTTGGCCAAATCCTAATGAAAGCACGATGGAGGTGGATATCGTAGGACATGCTTGGTTCTTTAAACGGGAGTGGTTGCTAACATTTTGGAATGAATTTCCCCCTGTTCAAGGATTTGATTACATGGGAGAAGATATGCACTTTTCCTATGCGCTGCAAAAATATTTAGGACTGAAAACTTTTGTGCCGCCTCATCCTGCTGACGATACGAGTTTGTGGGGCAGTTTAAAGGGGCAATTAGGGATTGATGATGTGGCAATTTCAATGACGGGTAAAGCAAGTCGTATGGATGTTGCCTTTAATCGTTTAAGGAATAAAGGATGGAAACTGATCAAGGAAAGGCAGCCTGCTAAAGTTCAATTTCCTACGGCAGTTGAAGCTAATGTGATGTCCAATGGAGCGCACAATGACTCCTTTATTTTCTAGCAATTGTCGGACCGCTTTATTTTTTCTATCTCATCGGGCGACCTATCGCGATCGCCTCGTTAGTCATTCAGAAATTTTCTTTAGTCCTGACTGCCAAACCCAGCTAAATCCTGGACAGCTTTTATGTGTCCAGACACGCCCGGAACCCACTGATATTCGCGCCTATTTCGATCCCCTTTCCCAGTGGCAGCCGGATTTAATTGTTATTAAAGCTGATGCAACCCAGCGGGGATGGGCGCTTAATCTGCGATCGCAATCGGTGCCTAAAATTCTAATTGTAGGAGATACGCATCATCTAAATCGCCCCATCCAATCCCTGCTTAACTATGTGGAACAGGAGTCTTTTGATGTGATTATTTCAGAGCACGATCGCCATCATCTCCACTATTTTGCTGAAGCGGGCCATCCACGAAGCATATGGTTACCAGGCTTTGCAGCGAACCCCCATCGTCGTCAGCCTCAGAATTCTTATCAGCATCCCTTGGTTTTTATTGGCAGCGCTGGGCAATTTCATCCCTATCGTCGCTATTTATTAGAACAAATTAAAAAGCAGGGGTTTCCTCTTTTCCATACCCAAGCTCCCCAGAGTCAGGCGGCGGATTTAAATAATCAATCCCTGATTAGTTTAAATATTTCCCTAAATGGAGATTTGAATTTGCGGGTGTTTGAAGTGTTAGCAGCAGGAGGGTTTTTACTAACGGATCGCCTGACTCCAGAATCAGGTTTGTCGATGCTGTTTGAGGAGGGCAAGCATTTGGTGACCTTTGACGGGGAGGTGGATTTATACGAGAAGTTGAACTATTACTTACGCCATCCCCAGGAAGCACAGGCGATCGCCCGTGCGGGATACGATCATTACTGGAATAACTACAGCCCCGAATTACATCTGCAACGATTGTTTGATTACCTCAATACTGGCAAAATTGAGCACAACTATTGTGCTGCTGCGGATCGCCGCGTTCAAGTTTGAGGTTGGGGGAAACATTGCTACGTTCCACTGCACTATCTTTGAAGCAACGGGCTGCTGCCTACGAGGTGTTGCAGGAAGCCCATTTGCGATCGCTTCAGCCGTTGGAGATTTTGTTAGATAGCTCCGTGGATCCCCATCTGGCGACGGATGCGGTGGATTTGCCTCGGCTAAAGCCCAGTTGCTTGAAGCAGGATTCGCACAGGGTGGATCCCTGGCTGGACCAATGTGCCATGGGCGATCGCATTCCAGTGTTAAGTGACGCGGCGGCGACGGGCAAGCAATGGCACTGGCTTGTGGTAGATCCTAGTCAGCTAGACGGGTCAGTTTTTTTAGACAAGCTTCAGCAGATTTCCTTTGAGAACCTATTGCTGGTGAGCGATCGCCCATGGCAGCCGTCTACTAATGAACTGCGCCAACGGTTGGGGGAGTTAGAAGCGGTGTCAATGGCTCAGCCAGGGTTAGCAATATTTCACCGGGCCCAGCCCCTCAATCAATTCCTGGAGACGGTGAGTCAAGGGGGATTATCTCCGGAAACTCCAGTGGTTTTGGGGCGATCTTCCGCCGTTGTGCAACCGTCACCGGTGGCTAATTCCATGTCGTCTTCGTTGCCGCCCCAGCGAATTTTGGTCATTAGCAACCTATATCCTCCCCAAGAGCTGGGGGGGTATGGGCGATCCATTGCGGATTTTGCGGCGGGACTAAGCCATAACAGACATACGGTGCAGGTGCTAACGTCCAATGCTGCTTATTTAGGAGACATTGAACAACCTGAGCCGTCGGTGGATCGGAATCTTCAACTTTTTGGCACGTACCACGAAGGGACCCGCGCTTTCGAAGACGAGCAGCAGATTTTAGATGTGGTTCGCCACAACCATCAGTATCTGTCCCAGGCGATCGCCACGTTCCAGCCGGATTTATGTTTGATCGGGAATATCACATTTCTGGGGAGCCGTATTTTTTATCCGCTGCTGGAACGACATATTCCAATCATTCACCATTTGGGTTTTGCGTCCCCCCCCTATTCACTTCAGGAGTACCCTAGGCACCCTCTGTATCATTTGGCAGTGGCGAGCCATTACGTCCGCGATCGCCTCCTAGAACACCAGTTCCCGGTGCAAGACAGCATCACCGTCTATCCCAGCGCCCTGGTGCGAGAGTTTTATCAGCCCACGCTGCCCCCTCGCGACGCCCTACGCATTGGCTACGCAGGCTTAGTTATCGCTAGCAAAGGGGTTCATATTTTGCTAGAGGCTCTCCAGCGTTTACAGCAACAGGGAATTCCCTTTACCTGTTCCATCGCCGGTGATGCTATTCACGGCGAGTATAAAAAAGAGCTGGATCAGTATATTGAACAGGCGGGGTTGGGTGACTGTGTCAGTTTTGCGGGCTTGCTGGATCGCCAGCAGTTAGTTGCATTCCATCGCCAGCACAATATCTTGGTTTTTCCGTCGATTATGGACGAGGCCTTTGGTATTACCCAGGTGGAGGCGATGGCGGCGGGGCTTACGGTGATTACCAGCGGGGTCGGTGGCGCGGCAGAGGTGGTGGAAAATGGGGTCAGTGGGTTAACGGTTCCTCCCAATGATTCGGTGATATTGGCTGGGGCGCTGTACCATTTGCTCAAAAATCCAGACCAGTGGGCAACGATCGCCCAGCAGGGGCAGCAGCAAGCCCTAGAAAAATTTGATATTAAGCGTTCAGTGGCCCAGCTAGAGATACAATTCCAAAAGCTTTTGAAGCGTGCCCAATCAACACCGTCAGTGATGCCGTCCGTCTTGTCATCTTCGTCAACGTCGCCGACCCCATCACTGCCAGGGGCGATCGCCTCCATCCCTCTTAATTCCCTGCCCCGTCTTCCGTCCCCACCCCTGTCTTCCCAATTTATGACCTGGCTGATTAACCAGCTTCAAAGCTGTCTTAATGTATACAAGCACACCCCGCAGGACCCAAGCACCATTGCTATCTTGCGGGAAATGCGTAAGCAGGTCGCCCAGTTTTGGCTCAATGCGCCAGCGGACGCCTTGGAAACCCTGTACAACAGCCCCCTCGGCAGCGCATACCAGCAACTTTTACACAGTGGGTTTCAGCAAAATCCCTTAACGGACGAAGAGCAACAGCTATTGCAGGAGCTAACCCAAGCGGTTTCCCAAGGGGTAGAGCAGCCAGGGGCAGTCAACGCTTTGCTGGGGGTAATGCTTTACTTCCCTCCAGGGAAAATGCAGGTGCGCGATGCGGAAAATCGCCTACCCCCTTGGCTATTGCTGGACTACAAACAACGTTTCGAAGGAGCGGTTTCCCAAGGGGCAGTCTCCCAAGGGGCGGAAATCTCATCGGCGGATGGGGCAATTGCTCAGCCAGATCCTGCATCGCCAAATATGCCGCCTGATGCGAAGCCCCTGTGGGATGAAGCTTTTTTAAATCAGCTAGTGGGGTGTGCCAATCTTTACGCCGTTAGCCCCACCGATCCCAAGGTGATTAGTCGGTGTCGTGAGACTCGCCAGGCGATCGCCGGTTTGTGGCTACAGGTTCCAGCTGCAACCTTAGAACAAATTTATAAAGGTCCCCTTGGGCAAAATTACCTAGCATTTTTGAAAAGTGGATTTCACCGTGAACCCTTGCTGGAGCCAGAAAAATCTTGTTTACAGGAGCTATCTGAAGCGTTAAAACAGGGCTTTGATTCACCCTTTGGACTACAGTCCCTGTTGGGGGTAATGCTGTATCTTCCTCCCGGCAACATGCAGGTGCGCGATGCGGCAAGTCGCCTTCCCTCCTGGCTACTCAGTGATTATCAAAGTATTTTTGACAGCGGTGCTCAGCCTGAGCCTTCCTTGTCTTCGGTTGCGCCCTTATCTCCCAGCGCCACCGTCTTGCCCCATCAAGATATGGCGTTTTTGAATCGACTATTGGGCTGTTTGAACCTGTATGAAATTGATCCGTCTGACCCGGCGATCGTGGAAAATCTGCGAAACTTACGTCAGCAAATTGCCCAAACTTGGTTAAATATTGACGCCCAAAATCTAGAATCCGTATTTTCTAGCGAATTTGGTCAGCGCTACTGCGTATTTTTAAAGAGTGGCTTCCAACGAGAACCTTTAACTGATGCTGAAACCAATTTCAGACAAGAATTAACTGAGAAAATTGGCACCGGTATTGAGCAGCCGCCAGGATTAACGGCACTGTTAGGGGGAATGCTGTACTTCGTTCCTGGCTCAATGAAAGTTAGTAATGCGGAACAACGTTTACCCCATTGGCTCTTACCCCATTACAAAGCTGTATTCGGCATCCCAGCAGTTTAGCGCCAGCAATTTCATCAAATAATCTAATCAAATAACCCAATCAAACCACTTAGTTAAATAAGCGTATATGCAAGCCTAAAAGGTAGGTTTAGAGAATAATTTTACTGGCATTTTTCCCTCAGAAACTGTGGTTAGTATCTACAGTTAATATCCCGGTTTATGAAGCTTACTTCAGAGCAATATCCCTATAACGTTTTCATCTTTTGTTTTGATGATAATGATCCGTGGGGAGGTATTAAGCAGCTCTATCACCATGTGGATATTTTGAGCAGAAATGGTGTTAATGCTCAGGTACTGCAACAAAATTCAGGGTTTCGATGTACCTGGTTTGAAAATAATACTCCAGTTACTAGCGTTGAAGAAGTTACTTTAGGATCCCGAGATATTGTTGCAATGCCTGAAGTGTTGGGAGTTCAATCGTCAAAAATTCTTCCCAATATTAAAAAGGTGATCTTTAATCAAAACGGATTTTATACTTTTCAAAATTATCCTCCCGCTTTATCAGCGATCGCCGATTCCCAGTATCTACATCCTGATACTTTGGCGACGATTACTGTTTCCCAGGAAAGCTTTCAATATTTAAACTACACTTTTCCGTCGGCTGATTTATTCCGAATTTTTTACAGTCTTGATCCGGATATTTTTCAGTGGAGCAGTCAGAAAAAAAGGCAAATTTGTTATATGCCGCGTAAAAATGCGGACGATGCGGAGCAGGTTTTTAATATCCTTAAATATCGCGGGCTTCTTAATAACGTCACTGTTATTCCTATTGATGGAATGTGTGAGCAGGAAGTGGCAAAAGTTATGCAGGAGTCGTTGTTATTTATAAGCTTTGGTCATCCTGAAGGGTTCGGTTTGCCCGTGGCTGAGGCTATGTTGTGTGGGTGCGTTGTGGTTGGATATCACGGTATTGGTGGGCGAGAGTTCTTTACGGAAGAGCATGGGTATCCCGTGGAGTGTGGGGATGTTTTGGCGATCGCCCGCAAAGTGGAAGAGGTTTTGGAGCAAGCAAAATCTCCAACCAATCGCTTACCTTTAATGACACAACAGGGCTGCCAGTTTATTCGACAGACTTATTCCAAGGAAGCCGAAGAAAATAGCATTATGAATGCGTGGAAAAGTATATTTAAATTGGCAGAAAAAAAAGAAGCTAAGACGTCACCTAATGGGGAGACAACTAAACTAGATTCGGATCATCCTCAGTTCGTTTTCTAAAGTTTTAGATCTTTTCAAACTCCATTGAAAAATGCCAAGAACTGGAATCGGTACAGTCCTTGGCAATAGAAATGTCAAATTAACGAGCTTGAAGATTAACGGGCTTGAAGCGTTCTGAGCACAGCATCAATACGGGGACCGTAGCCCTCCAGACTATCGACTGGTAGTTGATGTACAACCACAAAATATTGACCATTGAGTTGACCAATTAACGCCCTTCCTGCAAAGGAATTGCGAGGGCTGGTGCCCTGCTCAAAACGCCACCTTTTTCTGACCCAGGGGTAGGTTGCTCGCCGGTCTCGGATGGGCTGTAGGGTAATGCCACGCTCTTGCGAGTTCTCAAATAGCCACGCTTCCACATCGTCAATATTGTCCATGCCCATTAGGTCTTTGAACCAGATGATATTAATGCGGGCATTGTCGTTGGTGACCTGTCCCTGGCGACCGTCGGATAGGCGAACCCGTGCTATACGCGGCGTTTTATCCACCCGAGTTACAAAGGAATTTTCGGGGACTCCCATTTCGATGGGTACACCCTCAGGACGAAAACGCTCTAGCGACACCTGTACCGGTTCTCCTTCGACGCGGATGGTGGCGGTGTCGGGGATTGAGGCGAGGGGGGTGACGGTTAGGGGCGACTGGGAAGAGGCGGGGGAAAGGCTGCTGAGGAGGATTGTGAGGAGTCCGCTGAATAGGGAGAGCGGTACAAGTTGTTTTGGGAAACTCATAGGTGATGGTGGTTCACAACGTGGTGGAAATTGAGTACGAGAATGCTGGGCATCTTAAATCGCAACCAAGATTGTGTCATTGATGCAAAGTTGACTCAGGTGAGGGGCGTCCAGTTTTTTGGGTGGGTGTATTTTATGATCGCCGATTTTGATGGGATGACGGAGAGGTGTTTGGGGTTGGGGAGCAGTTAGGAGAGCGGGGTAGGGGGCGTAGGGGTTAGAATCTATGGGACTGTAGCCGATTTTGATGAGCTATGGCTTCTTGGAATAATGTCAATCGAAAAGCGTTACGGGCAGCCCTTCAGGATGCTTACTTAAGCTACACAAGGCTGGAAATTTTTGCCCACGATGAGCTGGATGCGAGCTTGGAACGCATCGCCCCTAGCAGCCAGGATATGGAGACGGTAGCTTTTAAGTTGATCGAGTGGGCGCGGGCGGAGCGGCGTTTGGATGATTTGTATGAGGCATTTCGGCGGGCTAATCCTAGGCATCCTTTTCAAATAGGGGAGACCGCGAAAAGTCCGGTCCCAAAAGCTTCGCCATCAGTATCTCCAACGCCGAAACCTGCGCCGCCGCCTGCCGTTACCAACCCACTGGATCAAATTCAGATAGGGGAGACCGCGAAAAATCCGGTCCCAAAAAATTCGCCATCAGTATCTCCAACGCCGAAAACTGCGCCTACCCCAGCAGAAACCACGGCACCGTAACAAGTTACTCAACCTGAGAAATCGCAACCAACAGACCCTACCGATACGCCAACGGAGTATACGAATACGACGGCGTCGGTTGTTTGTAAGTCGGGCTTCTTTGGCAGTAAGTGCGAAATTAAGAAACGTCAGGGGAAAGGGCGACACCGCATTTTTGATTTGGGGGGAACACCGCGGGAGATGGTGGGGGTGCCGGCGGGTGATTTTTTGATGGGGTCGCTGAAGGGGTAGGGAGATGACG
>CALCTI010000423.1 GCA_937894105.1 uncultured cyanobacterium | reverse complement strand
AACGAGGTTTCGTGGCTTTCGGTAATCGGTTCATAGCTCGATCCAGCAACGCCGTCAGCGTTTTATCTAGAGCTTAATTTTCAGAATTTAAAATCTGAACCCCTGTTACGGTTGCTCCAGAGTGCGATCGCCATCGCCAATGACCATAAATGCTGCCCAATCGCGGGGGTTGGGAGATTGGGCGCGCACTTTGAGCTGGGCCGTGCGTAGGGCATCGGCGTAGGTTTCCCCCTTGAGCAATTCCTGATAGAACGCTTCCATTAGAAGCTGTGTTGATTGATCGGGCACTTGCCACAGACTGGCGACGACCGCTGGGACGCCAGCTTTCAGAAAGGCGCGGGCTAATCCCAACACACCTTCGCCAGTAACTTCACCGCTATTGGTATTGCAGGCGCTGAGCACGGCGATTTGGGCGTTTAGGGTGGTGTTGAAAATTTCCGTTAGGGTGAGTCTGCCGTCTTCGCCTCCCACCGCTGTATCGGCGAGGGCTAGCCAGCTATCTCCGGCGTCGCGATCGCTATTAGCCACAATGCCGTGGGTGGCAAAGTGCAAAATACTGGCAGTTTCAAGCTGTTGTTTAATGGCGGTTTCGGTGGCGCTATTGCCAATTAGGGCAGAGGTGTTGAGGGCTTGGGCGATCGCCTGAGCTTCCACTTCCGCGCCAGGTAACGGGGCTAAACCAGTACCGCCATTTTCACTGGGCATGGGGCTAGGATTGCCCACAATTAGCGGTGAACCCTCAGAAGTTACTGGCTTTTGTTGGACAGTATTGAGGATTTGTAGGGAGGGGGTTATGGCGATTCCGTAGCGATCCACCAGAAAGCGATCGTCACCATCAATTAAGGCGGCAAAGGGAATGGTGCCTAGCTCTCGATGGGGCACGATGATTAGGCGATCGCCCTCTTTTTTCGGCAAGTGCGCCTTGATGGGCTTAATCAGCAGTTCATAAGCTCGCTTAAGATCTTTCGGATCGCCTATCCATGAAGAACCGCCATTGCTGCGGGTGCTGGACACCAAAAAACGATATCGATCTTGACCAAAAAAGGGCTGGTTTAAAGGATTGCTGGCGGAGCTTCTAACCCGCGTGTCCAGGGTTTGGAGGGGAAGTCCCACTGAGTCAGGATCGACCGATTTGAAGGTGATTTCACCTGATGGGGACACGACCCAAATAAAAAGCGCTTGCCCTGCCATGGAATAGGCAATGAGCGTGGCGTTTTTATCGCGGGCAAGCTGTTTAATTTGCTCAATGGTGAAGGGCGATCGCCCCTGGTTTGCTGCCGAATTGGCTGCATTTGGATTAAGGAATTCCACCAGCGATCGCCCCCGGGACCGGTCAGCAATTTCTAGCGCTGCCCCCGCTTTATTCTGATCCGCCAATACCTGCTCCAGGTTGGTATAAACGTAGCTTTGGGTTTCAAAAAAGGTAATGCGATCGCTGTCGTTTGCCCTTAAATCCCGCTCGATCGCCTCGTATACGCCCAAACTTTCCCGCAAAGCGCCCTCGGACTTCTCCAGCTCTCCCATGTTGTGATACACGGTGCCCATATTCGCCAAGGTGGTGCTGGTGCGCGTGCGGTTGCCCGTTTCTCGCAACAGCACCAGAGAAGCTTGGTAGTACTCCAACGCCTTGGGATTATCCCCCTGCCCACCGTACAGCGCACCGAGATTATTCAAAGTCGTTGCCTCTCCGGCGCGATCGCCCAATTCCCGCGCAATTTCCAGCCCCGCCTCGTAATACTCAATCGCCAAGGAAGTTTCCCCCTGGTTCATATAAAGAGCACCGATATTGTTCAAGGTGCCACCTTCGGCAAAGCGATTCCCCACCTCCCGCAGAATCACCAGCGATGCCTTATAGTTCTCCAACGCCTCACCCTGTCTCCCCTGGCGACTGTAGGAGATAGCAATATTGTTCAGGATGGTGCCCTCCCCTCGGCGATCGCCCAGCTCCCGCGCGATCTCCAGCGCCTTGCTATAGTTAGCCAAAGCCTTGTCGTACTGCCCTTGCCGTCCGTAGATAACCCCCAAAGTAATCAGAATTCTGCTCTCTCCCTGGCGATCGCCCAACTGTCGATCACTATCCAAAGCTGCCTGAGCCAGGGTCAGCGCCTCCGCAAATTCGCTAAGGTCGGCATACACCAGGCTCAAATTACCCAGAACCAAAGACTCTCCACTGCGATCGCCCAAGGCTCGATATAACTCCAGTGCCTGCTGATATCGCGCCTGCGCCTCCTGTAGCTGAGCACCACGATATAACTGCACGGCTTGAGTCACAAGCTGGGACGCTTCTAAACGTTGTTTATCCTCCTGGGTTGCGGTACGTAATTTCAGCTGATAACGTCCCTGTTCGCCGACCCTTAAGCTAGTTGCAACGGCAAGATAAGTCCCATCTTCCGGCAGTTCAAAGATGAGTAGTGAATTGGTGCGATCGCCACTATCATCATCGCTTTTTAGTAGTTTCCCCCCCGCCTGAA
>CALCTI010000422.1 GCA_937894105.1 uncultured cyanobacterium | reverse complement strand
TACTAGGCAATAAAAACTGCCCCATACGCTCCTTTTGCAACCGCAAGGTCATTACAAAATCCGCATCCTCCAGGGCTGGCTCTAGCTTCCAGTGAACGGGAAGGGGGCGATCGCTGCCTAAAAATTCAGCAAAATCCCCAGGCACCAACGTGGGTGGTCCCGCCAAATGTACCTCCGCGCCACAGGTCACTAAACTCCACAGATTCGACCGGGCCACCCGCGAATGCAAAACATCCCCCACAATGGCAATTTTTTTGCCGCGCAAACTGTCTGTTCTGGGATGGTCCTGGTCCACCACCGAACACAGGGTGTACAAATCCAGCAGCGCCTGGGAGGGATGGGCGTGCTGGCCGTCCCCAGCATTGAGCACGCGTACTCCCGTGTCCAGCCGGTCCATTTCTGCGGCGATCGCCTGGGGCACCCCTGTCTGTTTATGGCGAATCACCATAATGTTGGTGCCCATGGCCAAATAGGTTTTTGCCGTGTCGAGGATAGTTTCCCCCTTGGTGAGGGACGACGTGCCGGGGGAAAAATTCAGCACATCCGCCGACAGTCGCTTAGCCGCCAGCTCAAAACTACTGCGAGTGCGGGTGGACGGCTCAAAAAATAAATGGGTCACCAATTGTCCCTGGAGAGCGGGCACTTTTTTGGTGCGTCGCGACAGCACCTCCTGAAAGCTAGCTGCCGTTTGCAGCACCGTATCAAAATCCTGCACCGAAAAGCCCTCCAGGGACAAAATATGGCGATGGCTCCACCCACCGGATTTTGTCCCTGAAGCATTTGCCGCCGAAGCGTTTGCCGCCGCTGCATTTGCTGCCGAAGCATTTGTCGTCGAAGTACTATCTAACGCCACAGACTCTCCCACACTGCCTCCTTCCAACCTCACCAGCTACCACCCAACCGCCGCAAAAGAAACACCGCTATTCCATTAAAACCTGTTCGATTCCGGGTTCCCACCACTCATCCCAGAACCATGAAGTAAAGGCAATTTCCGATAAATGCCGTAATCAATCGTTAGGGATGTAGCCCCATGAACACAGGCAAGGGACCGCACAATACGCGAAAAAAAGTCGGACTTTTACTCGCTGGCTGGGCTGGGCTTAGCCTGTTGGGAGGCTGCCAAGGATCGCCCATGCTTAGCGCTTCTGCCAACACCCTAGAACCGGCTGCCCATAACATCCTTCAAGGGGCGATCGCCCCCTTCCAGGTGCCCATTGGTGCTCCCAGCGCTCAACCTACGCTGTCTCAACCGGCAAATACGCCTGCCAGTACACCTATCCTTGCCACTGCGATCGCCACTCCCCTGGGCTCCGACGGCGGCGACACCATCGACAATACGGGCACTGACCACAGCTGGGAGCTCACCCTGTATCTTCCCGATGAACGGTGCGATCGCCTGGTACCCAAAACGGTGGCGGTCCAAGGGGATCGTCCCCTGGATGTGGCCGTGGGTCGCGTGCTGATAGAAGTGGCTAGCGACAATTTAGATCTGCGCGGGTATCAACTTACGGTGAATACCCAAACGCGCACTGCGGCGATCGCCCTGCGCTTGCGTCCCGGTGCCGCCCGCAAATTCACCGCCCTGTCTAGCTGCGAACAACTCACCCTCTTCGGCAGTATTCGAGCCACCTTGACTCAAAATCCCCAGTGGCCAATCGACCACGTCACCTTCACCGATGGGCGCAAAACCATTCGCCTGTAAGAACCCCCACGCCTCGTACAGCCGCTTTGCTTCAACAAAAAACGCTTCAATAAGCCCCAAGCTTGCTGATTTCGAAGTGTTGGCGAAGTCAGTTAGTGGGGTCCTCGCCATACGTCAATGACGCCCAATGCCTAAATCAGTAGACAGTAAGGGGCGCGCCAACGCACTTTCCCACTCGATAGCAACACAGGGTCTTAAAACATTATATTTCTAAGACCCTGTGCGCTACTCAGTCAAGCTTTTAGCGTCTAATTGAGGATTGCCCTAGCTGGCAACGCGAGAGGTGGGACGTCGCCGCCGCCGCCGCTTAGCATCAGATCCCTCATACTCTTCCTCTTTTCGGGATCCACTTGCGACCTTTGGAGCCTCTTTGGTGGAGGGTTTATTGACGCTAGCCTTCGTCACTGGCTTCGGCGTATCGTTGCGCAACACCGGCGACGACGTAGCAGCTGCCGCGGGACGCGACGCTGACGACGTAGCAGCTACCGCGGGACGTGACGCTTTCGAGGGTGCTTTACGGTTGGGTGATTTACGGGGCTTCGGTGCACCGACGGTACGAGGCGATCGCTCAGGAGCTTCACCCACATCGTCCACACCCACCGTTTGCAACAGCAAAATCAACTTCGGATCACCCCGGAACTGGCGACGCATCAGGCGCGTAATTTCTCGCTCCATATCCACCTTCAGCCCAACCCAGTCCGTTTCTCGCGACCCATCACCATTGCGGCGCAAATAGCGGTCAAACTGGTTCTCTAGGAAATAGTGAATCGAATCCTTCACATCAGACTGAAGCCGTTCCCCGTCCAAATTGCTGACGACCCCAGACAAATGCACCGCCGGGAGACTGGCTAAAGAGCCATCCTTTTGCACCGTCACCGCCGCCGTCAAAATACCGTCGTTGGCCAGCTGTTGTCGTTCTTTTAATGCGCTATCGCTGACCACCCCCGACCGAGATGCATCCACCAGCTCAATGCCCGACGGTGCCTTATCCACCACCTGCATCGAATCCGGCGTTAGCTCAATCACGTCGCCATTATCAATAATGATGATGTTATCTTTCTCAACCCCAAGGCTCTGGGCCGTTTGGGAATGCTTCACTAGCATCCGATGCTCACCGTGAACCGGCAAGAAAAACTTCGGACGCGTCAACCCCAACATAATTTTCTGGTCTTCCTGGTAGCCA
>CALCTI010000421.1 GCA_937894105.1 uncultured cyanobacterium | reverse complement strand
GTAAAGTTAGATAAAAAACGGGGCTCATAATCTGATAGAGAGTCTATAATGCTGATACGCCCTTCAGGATCCCTTCGGTCCTTTAGATAGGGGCGTTTAACCGTCGAAGTTCAACTGACTACAATCTCCAGCCCAGCGCCGAGGCTTAGGTTACGATAGTGAAGGTGCTCTCTGAAGACTACTTCCTGAAATTGTTTCCGGCATCCCACTTCATCTGACTACCGTATTGCTATGAAATGCTCATTTTGGGGCCAAACCGATCCGGGTCTTTTGCGGACCACCAATCAAGATGCCTTTGTGCTAGGTGATGAGCATACATATCCGTTCTTTGTCGTGGCAGACGGTATGGGGGGGCACGCAGGCGGCGAGGAAGCCAGCCAGTTGGCGTCAATCACAATGAAGAAGGTATTGACCTCTGCGTGGGATTCGAACGAGTCGTCCCAGGAGATGCTTTACAAGGCAGTTTTGGCTGCCAATAAAGCTATCTTAGGTGACCAGTTAAGCCACCCTGAGCGGGCGGATATGGGCACCACGCTGGTAAGTACGATTTATCGCAACGGACAGTGGTGGTTTGCCCATGTGGGAGATTCGCGGCTGTATCGCATTCGTGATAGCGAAGTTGAGCAAATTACCGAAGATCACACTTGGGTTGCCCGTGCTGTAAAGATAGGCGATTTAACTCAAGAACAGGCTCGCAGCCATCCCTGGCGTCACGTGCTGATGCAATGTTTAGGGCGGGAAGAGTGTCAAAAAATTGATATTCATCCGATGGATGTGCACCAGGGAGACTGGTTGCTTCTCTGTAGTGATGGGTTGACGGAAGAGCTGACGGACTTAGCTATTTCTGATTGTTTAAAAGCGGCATCTGGACTTGAGGACGCCGTTGACCGATTGGTGGAGGGGGCAAAGGCAAAAGGGGGACGTGACAACATCACAGTGGTCCTAGTGAGTGTTGATGAACTCAGCCAAGAGGAAATTAACACCGTGCCGGAGCCAAAGCCTCTGTCAATGGAGGATGTGCTGGCAGGAGAAAGTGACGCCAGGGATAACAATGGTGATAAATCATCGGGTGATTCTTCTGATACCTTCTCTCCTTATGGGGAGGGCGTAGAGCTAGTTGAGTAATTGAATAATGGTTGGCTCGGCTACTTGACCTAGTCGGCTAATGGTAGGGCGATCGCTAAGCCCGATCCCTATAATCAATTCATTAATTGGTCATTAATTGGCGAAACAGTCAGCGAGATCATACCAATTCTCTAAATTAAAGCGACATATAAGCCCTTTGAGAGCCAGTTGCGCCGGGCATCTGGACTCTCTCCAAATTGAAGAATTGGTATCAGAGCCTGTCATTCTCCCTATTAGCTTTATCAATAGGGAGAATTGTTATACCTGGAATATTTTGCGTTACGAAGATATTGCCCCCAATGAGTTTTTATCCTGAG
>CALCTI010000420.1 GCA_937894105.1 uncultured cyanobacterium | reverse complement strand
TTTGAAAGCACCCACTTTAGGAGAGGCACGTTGGTGTTGGGGCTGCTGGGGGTAAATGGCGCGATTTCCATGTCTAAATTTGGCGGCGGCAAAGCGTCTTTACGTACCGTTCACGCTTATCTGGGCAGCGCAGCATTTTTGGCGATGGTGGCTCACGCGGCCTTTGGCCTGAAGTTAGGGCTGTCTATTTAATTTAAGGCTGTCTATTTAATAAAGCCTGATTAATAAAGCCTGACAAGTTAGTAAAAACTGACAAGTTAGTAAAAACTGGCAAGTTAGTAAAGACGGGCAAGTTAGTAAAGGCTGGCAAAAATAGGAACGGGCAAAAGACTGTCGAAAAATCTGGGTAGGATGTTGCCGTTGGATTCCGCATTCCTACCCGCCTCCTATGAGTTCATCGCGCCGCTCCCGACGATCCGCTGGTCGATCCACTAATCGCGGATCTGCTAATGGCGATCGCCCCCAGAATCCCCCATCGGAAAGTCGGTCAAATCGCCGTCAGTCTGAGGGTAAACAGGGGAATCGTTTGGCGATCGCCCTAATCGTGTATGGGCTGGGGCTAGGAACGGCCGTAATTTTCCCAGGGTTAGCTTACTGGTGGCTAATCCTGGGGTGCTTTTTGGGCGTTGTTATCCCCTGGGCACAGCAACAATCTTGGGGAAAAGGGATTGCGGCGCTGGTGTCGGATTTTGGCTCGCGGTTTAATTTTCAACTGCCCTGGCCCCAACTTGCCGGGTGGTTTTGGGTGGTGCTGGGCATCGTGGGCTTTTTGGCGTCGGTGTATCTTCAGGTGCGATCGCCCCGCCCTGCTCCGACGGATGTTAGCCACGTGGCCCAGGAAATTCAGCAGCAAAACCAACGGGCAGGCAATACCCAAACCATCGTCACCTTAGTGCGAGGACAGGTGCGATCGCTACCTCGAGAAAATCGTAGCGGCAAAGCCCGGTTTTGGCTCGATGCCACCCAGGTGAGTCAGGTTTTTGAAGACTCTCGCAATTTGGGCGGTGATGGGGAACTGGGTATTTCTTCGGGCGATCGCCCCTCCAATCAACCGCCACCGCAGTTGCCCTTGGATACCCGCAGTCGAGGCGTAACCGGCAAGCTGTATGTGACCGTGCCCCTATTACAGTCCACGGGGCTGGAGCCGGACCAGTGGGTGCAGGTAACCGGGCGGCTATATGTGCCCAGTGCGCCAAAAAATCCGGGGGCGTTTAATTTCCAAGGCTATTTGACGCGAGAAGGGGCGTTTGCGGGGCTGGCGGGAAGTCGCCTGGAACGGCTGGATCGCAACAATCAAACTGGCCCTTTTGCACGGCTGGCCCAGTTTCGCCAGGAGTTAGTAAAGCGCGCCGTCCAGGGGGCAGGCTACCCGGAAGGGGTGGTGATGGCGGCGATGATGATGGGGCGGCGAACGGTAGATTTTCCAGCAGATTTGCAAGATGCCTTTAGTCGCGGTGGCATGGCCCACGTGTTGGCTACCTCAGGATTTCACGTGTCGGTGTTATTGGGAGTGGTGCAACTGGGGGTGGCTGGGCTGCGGCGATCGCTCCAACGCCCGGTGAGTTTAACGGTGGGCAGCGTGGTGCTGGTGGGACTGGTGATGCTTTCGGGGGGCACGCCGTCGGTGTTGCGGGCCGCGCTAATGGGAATTCCGGTGTTGGTGGTGCGAGGAAGCGGCTCCCAAGCAAAGCCCATTGGGCTGCTGTTGGTGGTGGCGGCAGTGCTGCTGCTGGTCAATCCCCTGTGGATTCAAAACCTTAGTTTTCAGCTCAGTTTTGTGGCCACCTTCGGCGTGCTGGTCTCCACCGGAGCCGTTGAAGAGCGCCTGAAACCGGTTTTATCCCCCTTGCCAAAACCTGTTGCCGAAGCCTTATCGGGCTGGATTGCCGTGGCCGTGGCCGCCACCCTGTGGATTTTGCCCCTGCAACTGTTTTACTTCGCCCAAATTTCCCCCTACAGCATCCCCGTCAACGTGATCTCGGTGCCCCTCACCATCCTGATCACCGCCGGAAGCTTCGTTACCCTCGCTTGCTTAAGCGTCGTTCCTGCCATTGGTAACGGTTTGGCGGCCCTGCTGCACTACCCCGTAAGCTGGCTCGTGGCTTGGGTTACTAACACGGCAAACTTACCTGGTAGCGCGATCGCCATTGGCTCCATTTCTATGCTTCAGCTTGTGCTCGCCTACGGGGTGTTGCTCACGGTGTGGCAATGGCGGTGGTGGCAAAAGAGCTGGCGATTGCTGTTGCTGGCGTTGGCGCTGATTTTGGTGCTATTCCTCCCCGGCTGGCAGCGTAGCCTCACCCACCAAGGCATCACATTGCTGCAAACCCGCAGCGGCATTGCCCTAGTAAACCGCGATCGCCAGGACACCACCTTGGTCTTCGACGGCAACCCCAGCACTGCCAATTTCACCCTGCTGCCGTTCCTGCGCCAACAGGGCATTACGGAAATCCAACACGCCATTCACCTGCGCGATCGCCGTAGCGATCCGAAGCTACTGGGACAAAACTGGAGCACCGTCACCCGCGAAGTCGCCTTGGGTCAACTGTTTACCGCCCAATCCCAAGTGCTACAAACCGCCGCCGGGCAAGCCCTCGCCATCGGTATTACCCTCCAAAACGGCACCCTCACCCCCACCGAGCCCCAAACCGCCTTCCAAGCCGGTTCCGTTAAAGCCCTGTGGCTGCGGCAAAATCCCTGGGCCATGCTCCTGAAAATCAACGGTCAACAGTGGCTGCTCCTAGACGATCTCAATCGAGCCCAACAGCTAGCGTTACTCAGCGCCCCCGCCGTGGCAAATACCGATATTTTGTACTGGTCTGGGCAGGCGATCGCCCCCAACTTACTGGACGCCATGGACCTAAAAGCCGCCATTTATCGCAATACCCGCGCCCACCCGGCCACAATAAATCAACTGGAAAACCGGGCGATCGCCACCTACAACCTGGACCAAACCGGCGCCCTATTTATCCCACCCCAGGCGCTGCCCAACCCCATCCTCACCGACACCATTTCTACGCTGGATGCCCTGTAATCGTGGGCGGCAATAAAAATTCACCGTCAACAACTCAAGGTAAGCCAGGGCAAAAATGCTAGGATTAGGGCTGCCTTGGAGAGGTGGCAGAGTGGTTGAATGCGGCGGCCTCGAAATCCGTTATGGGGTTAAACCTATCGGGGGTTCGAATCCCCCCCTCTCCGTTCAAAGTTTTAGGATCTGTTTTAAAGGTGTTTAGGAATAGCTAAAAAATGGCTAAGCCCACCCAAAACTAGCTACAAAGAAGTTGAGAGGTGCGAAACACCTCACACGTCTTTTCTAAAAACCTTCTTAAAACTGCCCATAACAATGGTGATAGGGACGCGATCGCTCCGATTTCTCGCGGCAGCCTGTGGGCTCGGTGTACTAACCAACTGCGCAATTGTCCCCAGCGGGTCAAATTCAACGCCTTTAGACACTGCCTGGCCAGACTCTGCCCCTCCCCCGCAAGCAATCAAAGCCGCAGTTATCCAAGAGCAACTTCCCCAAGACCAACATATTCAGGTCTATTTCAACCACAGCCCTGCCGCTGAATTTACCGACCCTTACCGCCAAATTCGCCGCCCCGGTGATGATTTAGAACAGGTGCTGGTGGATGCGATCAACCAAGCTACGCGTACCGTGGAAGTGGCAGTCCAAGAGATTCGATTGCCAAAAGTGGCCCAAGCGTTGATCAACCGCCATCAATCAGGGGTGAAAGTGCGGGTCATTGTGGAGAATTCCTACCGGCGACCTTGGACTTCCTATAGCGAGGCAGATTTGGTCCAGATGGAGGCGCGGGCGCGATCGCGAATTGACGACTATCTACGCCTGGGCGACTCCAACCAAGACGGCATTATTTCCCAAGAGGAAGCGGATCAAACCGATACCATGTATATGCTGGCGCGATCGCAAGTGCCGGTGATTGATGATCGCGCCGACGGTTCCAAGGGTAGCGGGCTGATGCACCACAAATTTGTTGTAATCGACAGCAAACGGGTGGTAACCGGGTCGGCAAATTTCACCCCCAGCGACACCTTTGGGGATATGGGGCGATCGCCCACGCGCGGCAACCCGAACCATTTAATTGCCATTAACAATCCCCAAG
>CALCTI010000419.1 GCA_937894105.1 uncultured cyanobacterium | reverse complement strand
TGCCGACCGGGCGATCGTAATTTCGGCCGGGGTCATCGCCAACTTGGTGTTTGCCTACATGATTTTGGTCACCCAGTATGCGGGGCTAGGGATTCCCGATTCTTTTGCCTACGAGCCGGGAGTGGCGGTACCCCAGGTGCTGGCTCCCGACAATCCGGCCGGGCAAGCAGGGGTTAAGGCGGGAGACATTATTGTTGCCGTTGATGGCGTTGCCTTGGGCGCAGACACCGAAAGTCTTGATTTATTGATGGGGCGCATTCAAGGCAGTTCTAACGAGTCGTTACCGCTGACCCTGAAGCGAGATGAGCAGGTTTTTGACGTGTACGTAACGCCAGCGCCGGATGTGGAAGGGATCGGCCGGATTGGGGTGCAGTTGGCTCCCAACGGTAAGACCGTGTATCGGCGATCGCTCAATCCGGTAGAAATTTTAAGCAAGGCAGCCACTCAGTTCCAGGGGATGGTGCTGCAAATTATTGGCGGATTTATTGCCCTGGCATCGAACTTTCAACAAACCGCATCCCAGGTGTCCGGTCCGGTCAAAATCGTGGAGTGGGGAGCTAATATTGCCGAATCCCAAGCGGCGCAGCTATTGCCTTTTGTGGCGCTTATTAGCATTAACTTAGCGGTGGTTAATATTTTGCCCCTGCCGGCCCTAGACGGCGGTCAACTGCTTTTCCTGATTTTTGAAGCGCTCCGGGGAAAACCCCTACCCAAGCGTTTCCTTGAAAGCGTGATGCAAACGGGCTTGGTGTTGCTGTTGGGTATTGGTGTGGTTCTGATTGTGCGAGATACCACTCAGTTGGAATGGGTGCAAAATTTGTTTCAACAGTAGAATTTCTAGCGGTTTATAGGGGCTAGAAACTCTAGGGGCTATAAATTCTAAGGGCTATTATCAATTGAATCCCTAAGTCAAGAGCTGCAAGGGTTTCAACCCCTAGCTTTGTTTGTTTTTAAAGGGCACGTACTCCTCACTGCGCAAGGCTTCTGAAGTTTAATTGATGACACGCCCTAAACTTAAGGCAAGAATAAAGACAAAAAATCGAGATTAAAAATCAAGATTAAAAACTTATTCTGGCTCCTTGTTTTACCCGTTTTACTGACTGCAATGTATTAAGACTATGGCGATAGCCGAAAAACCGCCTGCCTCTCAAGAAACTGCCAAAAGAATCACAAAAAAGCTAACAAAGAAACAGCGGGCCCTCGAGATTTTCGACCGTTTAACGGGGCTTTATCCTGACGCTTTTTGCAGCTTAGATTATGAAACGGTGGTGCAACTTTTGGTCGCCACCATCCTGTCTGCCCAATGCACAGACGAACGGGTAAACAAGGTAACTCCGGGCTTATTTACCCGCTTTCCCGACGCCAAATCCCTAGCAGAAGCGGACCGGGATGAGCTGGAAATTTTGGTGCGATCCACCGGTTTCTATCGCAATAAAGCCAAAAACATCCAAGGCGCATGTCAAATGATCATGGAAAAGTTTGACGGCGAAGTACCTCGCACCATGGAAGAGTTACTGTTATTGCCAGGGGTGGCACGAAAGACGGCCAACGTGGTTTTAGCCAATGGATTTGGCACCAATATGGGAGTGACGGTGGACACCCACGTGAAGCGTTTAACCTATCGATTTGGGTTAACAAAACACACCGATCCCATTCACGTTGAGCGGGATTTAATGAAGCTTTTGCCCCAGCCAGAATGGGAAAATTGGTCCATTCGTACCATTTACCACGGGCGCAATATTTGTGACGCAAGAAAGCCGCTGTGTGGGGATTGTACTCTGGTGGATTTATGCGATCGCAAAGACGTTGACAAACCGAAAAGCCCATCCAAAAACAAGTCGAAAAATCAGCCCAAAAGCAAATCGAAATCAGCCACAAAACCAGCGACCAAAGCACGAAAAAAAGATAGTCCATAGCCCTTTAATCCAGAATTTAAATATCTTTAATCCAGAATTTAAACAATCGTTCCGCCAGTCCATGGGAAAGGATCCAATTAAATGCGAGTTAAAGATGAAAAAATGCTGAAATAGGGTGAAGGCTAGCGTCCTCGTCAAACGATAATTTGGGCGCTGACGTTACCGTAAATTTTGGGGTTGAGATGACCGCTAATTCCCTGTCCCTGTGGACTCCAGCCAAGGTGAATTTGTATTTGGAAATTGTGGGCGATCGCCCGGACGGGTTCCACGAACTGTCCACAATTTTCCAAAGTATCGGGCTGATGGACCGGGTAACGGTGGCGGTGAAGTCGGGACCAGCGGCAATTAGCGTCGATTGCGCCCACCCGCTGGTGCCCAATGACCACACCAACCTGGCCTACCGCGCCGCCGAATTAATGGCGCAGGCGTTTCCCGAGGGCGCGGATCGTCAAAGCACCATTCAAATCGCGATCGCCAAAAATATCCCCGTTGCCGCAGGCTTGGCGGGCGGATCCTCTAACGCAGCGGCGGTGCTGGTAGGGCTCAATATGCTGTGGGAACTGGGACTGACGCGCCAAGAGCTCCAGGACTTGGCCGCCAAACTGGGCTCAGATACCGCCTTTTGTATTGGCGGCGGCACGGCCCTGGCTACCGGGCGCGGCGAGGTGCTGGACTCGCTTCCCTGCATTTCAGATTTGTGGGTAGTGCTGGGCAAATACGACAACCTCAGCATTTCCACCCCGTGGGCCTATAAGCGCTATCGGGAGGTGTTTGAAAAAGAATATGCCCGCGATCAAGACACCCAAACCTCTCGCCATGACCAGGTGCGTTCCGGTGCCATGGTGCGGCTGCTGAGTAAGCTGGCCAAGGGCGATCGCCACAACCTGGAAAAAATCCGCGCCCTGCTGCGCAACGACTTAGAGCGAGTGGTGCTGCCAGACTACGACCAAATTCAAAAACTGCGAGAGTGCTTTCTGGGACAGACCCCCTTAGGAGCCATGATGTCCGGCTCGGGGCCCACGGTATTCGGCATTGCCGCCAACGGAGCCAACGCCAAACTGATCAAAAGCGCTGTTCGTCAATATATGCCCGACCCTGAGCTGAGTCTGTGGACCGCTCCTTTTATTGCCCAAGGGGTTCATCTGGCGTCCGATATTAGCGTTTAGAAAAATTAGCGACGAGGTTGTGAACGCAGTGAAAGCAGTTGTTTTACTTTCCGGTGGGTTAGATTCGTCCACGGTGGTTTACCAAGCAAAGGCGGACGGATACGAGTGCTATGCCATTTCCTTTGATTATCAACAGCGCCATCGGCGGGAACTCGACGCGGCACGGGCGATCGCCCAGCTAGCCGGGGTGGTACAACACCAAATCGTCACGTTCGACCTAACCCAGTGGGGGGGCTCTGCTT
>CALCTI010000418.1 GCA_937894105.1 uncultured cyanobacterium | reverse complement strand
CAAACCATGAAACACACCCTTTCGGTGCTGGTTGAAGACGAAGCAGGGGTACTAACCCGTATCGCCGGTTTATTTGCCCGCCGTGGTTTTAATATTGAAAGCCTTGCGGTGGGTCCCGCCGAGCAAAGTGGCGTATCGCGGATCACCATGGTGGTACCCGGCGACAATCGCGTTATTGAGCAAATCGTCAAGCAGCTCTATAAGCTAATCCACGTGCTCAAGGTACAGGACATTACTGAAATTCCCTGTGTGGAGCGAGAATTAATGCTGCTCAAGGTGAATGCCTCCAGTGCCACCCGCTCGGAAGTGATCGAGCTAGCCCAGGTGTTTCGCGCCCGCGTGGTGGACATTGCAGAAGATTCCCTAACCCTGGAAATTGTGGGGGATCCGGGGAAACTGGAGGCTTTGGCTCGTATTCTCAATAAATTTGGCGTTCGGGAGGTGGCCCGTACCGGTACGATCGCCCTAGTTCGCGAGTCTGGAGTGAACACCGAATACTTAAAAACGTCGCCCAATCCAGACCGGGTGGCCCAATTGCCCTAGGACAGATCCCATAAGGGGTACAATCAAAAGCTGTCTAAGGCAGTTTGTGTCCCGATTATCCGCCGCCGCCCCTGCAACGTTGCGGTGCGCGCGCCGTTAACCGACGGCGATAGGCCTTAAGGCGATCACCTATCCCCAACTCCACCCAGCCCCGTTACCGTCTATACCCAGTTACGAAGACTCCTATGATTCACGAAGTTTTCATGCCCGCCTTGAGTTCCACCATGACCGAAGGAAAAATCGTGTCTTGGGAAAAGTCTCCCGGCGATAAGGTCGAAAAGGGCGAAACCATTTTGGTGGTGGAGTCCGATAAGGCGGACATGGATGTGGAATCGTTTAATGAAGGGTTCTTGGCGGCGATCGTCTCCGATGCGGGGACGTCGGTGGCGGTGGGGGAAACCATTGCCTTAATTGCGGAAACGGAAGCAGAAATTGACGAGGCCAAAGCAAAGGCGGGCAGTGGCGGCGGGGCAGCTCCGGCTCCCACTCCTGCGGCACCGGCTCCAGCTCCTGCAGATCCGGCTCCCTCTGCCCCGGCTCCCTCTGCCCCGGCCCCTGAGCCAGCTCCCGCAAAAAACTAGCTAAACAACTCAAAGTAGACCTAAACGCCGTTATCGGCAGCGGTCCCCACGGTCGCATCGTGGCCGCCGACGTGGAAACTGCTGCCGGTAGAACCCCAGCGGCTCCCGTATCCGCCACCCCCGTCGCCCCTCCTCAATCGACACCGGCCGCCACGCCCGCCGCCCAAGCCGCACCTCCGGCTCCCCTACCCGCCATGCCCGGGGAAGCAGTGGCGCTGACCACCCTGCAAAAAGCCGTGGTCACCTCCATGGTCAGCAGCCTATCGGTGCCCACCTTCCGCGTGGGCTACACCATTACCACTGATTCCCTGGATGCCCTGTACAAACAAGTGAAATCCAAGGGCGTTACCATGACGGCCCTATTGGCGAAGGCGTCGGCTATGACCCTGCGCAAGCACCCCGTTGTCAACGCCGTTTATGCCAATGAATCCACCCAGTACCACAGCGAGGTGAACGTGGCGGTAGCGGTGGCCATGCCTGATGGTGGCTTGATTACGCCGGTGTTGCGCAATGCGGATCAAATTGATTTGTATTCCCTCTCTCGCAACTGGAAGGACCTGGTGGCACGCGCTCGCAGCAAGCAGCTTCAGCCGGATGAGTACACTACCGGCACCTTTACGTTGTCTAATTTGGGCATGTTTGGGGTGGACCGGTTTGATGCGATTTTGCCGCCGAATCAGGGGGCAATTTTGGCGATCGGGGCGTCTCGTCCCCAGGTGGTGGCCAGCGGTGATGGGCTCTTTGGGGTGAAGCGGCAAATGCAGGTCAATATGACGGCGGACCATCGGATTATTTACGGTGCTGATTCGGCGGCGTTCCTGAAAGATTTGGCGGATCTAATCGAAAACGATGCCCGTTCTTTAACTCTGTAGAAGCCCTCACCCCAACCCCTCTCCCCAGGGAGAGGGGCTTTCGTCCTGAATTGGTGCATTCGATTTAATAGTTTCTATGGGGGATTGGCGATGAAGGTGGCAATTACTGGGGCGACGGGCTTTGTGGGACAGCGGCTAGTGAAGCGGCTGACAGAGGCGAATCAAAGCGTTGTGGTGCTGAAACGTAGTGGCGATCGCGCCCGGCGGCTGTTCCCCGCAGGCTTATTCCCCCAGTGTGAAATTGTCCCCTACACCCCCCTAAAATCCGGGGATTGGCAGAAATCGATTGACGGCTGCGACGGGGTGGTTAATTTGGCGGGGGCTCCCATTGCGGAAAATCGCTGGACCCCAGAGCGTAAGCGAGAAATTTTAGAGAGCCGCCAAATCGGCACCGAAAAAATTGTTGAGGCGATCGCCCAAGCCAGCGCGCCCCCCAAAGTATTGGTTAATTCTTCGGCGATCGGCTACTACGGCACCAGCGAAACCGCCACCTTCGACGAAAACAGCATCGTCGGAAACGACTTCTTAGCAGCCGTGTGCAAAAAGTGGGAAACAGCAGCCCAAGGGGTTAGCAACGACACGCGGTTAGTGATTGTCCGCACGGGAATCGTACTGGGTCGAGGGGGCGGTGCCCTGGAAAAGCTGTTAATGCCCTTTCGCATCTTTGCCGGTGGACCGTTAGGCACTGGTCGCCAATGGTTTTCGTGGATTCACCTAGACGATCTAGTTAGCCTAATTACCCAAGCCTTAACGGACGAACAATTCAAGGGCATTTACAATGGCACCGCGCCCAAACCCTTACGCATGGCGGAATTTTGCAATGTTTTGGGGCAGGTTATGGAGCGCCCATCGTGGCTACCGGTGCCGAGTTTTGCCCTAGAAGCACTCTTAGGAGACGCGGCCGCGGTGGTATTGGAAGGGCAAGAAGTCATTCCGAAGCGCACCTTAGAAACCGATTTTTCCTACAAATATTCCACCGCCCAAAGCGCCCTTACCCAACTTTTAGGCTAAACAACACGATTGCCATTCCAATGGTTATCGCCCTGGTCAGTAATGGAAATTGGGAAACGTCCACGGGCAAATTTTTGCTCCCCATAAATTTCGTCTCAAATTTAGTGCAGAGAGACCGTGCAAATAAACCAAGAGAAAACTCTGACCCAATTAGCTTCTTGCATGGAAAACAAAACCCTGTAATAAAGCTGCGTTTACTAGGGGTGAGCCTCTCGTGCGTGCGGCGATCGCCTTACGTATATCCCACGAACCGCCGTGCCATACAATTACCCATTCAAAATCTAGTTCTTCGAGCCCTCAGTACAGGGACAAAAGT